>CAYSHQ010000579.1:857-1508 GCA_964430835.1 uncultured Lentisphaerales bacterium | reverse complement strand
CCGGACGGGATCTACGCGGCGCGCGACCGCCTCGGGCGCACGCCGATCGTGATCGGCCGCAAGCCGGGGGCCTATGCGGTGGCCATGGAATCCGGCGCGTTCCCCAATCTCGGCTACGAGCCCAGCCGCTTCCTGGGCCCCGGCGAAATCGTCAAGATCACCAGTTCCCGCATCCAGCAGCTACAGGCGCCGGGCAAGCGGATGCAGGTCTGCTCCTTCCTCTGGATCTACTACGGCTACCCGTCGTCCACCTACGAGCAGATCAATGTCGAGGTGGCCCGCAATCGCTGCGGCGCGGCCCTGGCCCGGCGCGACCAGGCGCAGGTGGATCTGGTGGCCGGCATCCCGGATTCTGGCACCTCCCACGCCATCGGCTATGCCAACGAGGCCGGCGTGCCGTTCGGTCGTCCCTTTGTGAAATACACCCCCACCTGGCCGCGCAGCTTCATGCCGCAGGTACAGGAGCACCGCGACCTCATCGCCCGAATGAAGCTGATCCCGATCAAAGAGATGATCACCGGCCAGCGCCTGCTCTTCTGCGAGGATTCCATCGTCCGGGGCACGCAGCTGCAGGATATTATCCACCGGCTCTACGACTACGGTGCCCGGGAGGTTCACATGCGCCCGGCCTGCCCGCCGCTGGTCTACGGC
>CAYSHQ010000579.1:0-847 GCA_964430835.1 uncultured Lentisphaerales bacterium | reverse complement strand
ACGGCTGTAAGTTCCTGAACTTCTCCCGCTCGCGCTCCCTGATGGATCTAGCCAGCCGCAAGGCCATCAAGGAACTCTCCGGCAAGGAGAAGCCGACTGAGCGGGAACTGCAGGAGTATGCCAAGCCCTGCTCCGCCAAGAACTGCGCCATGGTCGAGCGGATCCGCCGGCGCCTGAAGCTCACGTCGCTGCAATACCAGCAGTTACCGGACCTCGTGGAGGCCATCGGCCTGCCGAAGGAGCAACTCTGCACCTACTGCTGGGATGGCGCGGAATAACCGGCGACAGGCGGTCAACCACCGTTCCCGGGGCACACCGGAGGATCACCTACCATGGGATTTCTATTCCGCTGGTTCATTCTGACCATAGCCGTATGGGTTGCCACGGTCATCAAGACCGGCATCACGTTTAACGAACCCTCGGACCTGCTTGTTGCCGCCCTGGTACTGAGCATCCTCAATGCGTTATTCAAACCGCTGCTGCGGCTGGTGTCGCTCCCGCTGATCATCCTCTCGCTGGGGTTCTTCCTGCTGGTGATCAACGCACTGCTCCTCTGGCTGACATCCATCCTGGTAGACGGCTTCCACGTGGGCGGGTTCTGGCCGGCCGTGCGGGCGAGCCTGGTCATCAGCATCGTAAGCTTCTGCCTTGGCTACTCCCGCACCCGCCCGCCGCGGCCGCCACGCGCGAGGACCAGGACCCGCCGCGCGCGCCCCGCCCCCCCGAAAGTCTCGCCGCAACGTGGGCCACCCCCCGGCAAAGGCCCGATTATTGATGTGTGATCCTTTGGCAAAACGCCCCGCAAAAACTCGACGACCGGCCCGGTTTGCGTGGGCGTTTGCAAAGG
>CAYSHQ010000578.1:0-1508 GCA_964430835.1 uncultured Lentisphaerales bacterium | reverse complement strand
CTCCCTGAACCCCGAACCCTGAACCCTCTCTTCCTCCACGCCCCTGGGCCCGCCTGACCTCCGACCTCTGACCTTTACGTGTTCGGCTCGGCGGGAGCCTCGCCCGGTGCCTCGCTGTTCACACGGCCTCTCCCTAACAGCAGGTCTCGACGCGGGACTGCAGCCAGGCCGTGAGGAGTTGCTTGTCGGCGGGAGCCAGCGCGCGGACCCAGCCCAGGTAGTCGCTGGCCGTGGCGAGGGGCGCTAGGAGGGCGCGAAGATGCTCCGGCGGCGTGTGGGTCGTGCGGGCCGCCACGAGCGCGCGCAGTGTCTGGCGCTGGGTGGGCCATTGCTCGAGAAAGGCGCGCTGCGTGCGGCAGGAGGCGGCGTCCGGCGTGGTGGTCAAGGTGAGGGAGAGCTCGACCTTCTGCGCAAACTGATCGAGGCGTTTCAGCCGTTCGTCAAACATCTCAGTAAGGCGCTGTAGCGCGCCTGCGAGGCAGTGGCGCTGCCAGTCTTCCCGCAGGAATGGCGCGCGCACCACGCGCCACCAGGCATCCAGCGCCAGCAGGTTGCCGAGATAGTGCAGGTTGTTGGCTATGCGGTGGTCAATGCCGCCCATGATGCGCGGATCGTAGGGGAGGGCGATGCGCTTGGTGGACGCGGCGTCGCGTACTAGCGTGCCGGGCGTGAGGATGTCGTGCCGGCAGATCTGTCCGGCCGCCAGCACGGTGCCGAAGGCGATGCGGCAGGGGCCCACGAGCCCGCCTTGCCCGCCGAGGAAGATGGCGGGTTGGTCGAGCAGCACCCCGTGCGGTACATCGCCGATGAGCGAGGGGGTGGCTTTGTCCTGATGCGGGGTGAAGTTGAAGTGGATATAGGAGGAGCCGACTTCGGAATGGTCGCTCGGCCCGGTGCCGCCGCCCATGAGGCAGTCGCAGAAATTAATCAGGCTGCCGAGCGTGGTGAAGGGGAGGAGCACGGTCTGCTTGAGCCCGACGCTATGCGCGAAAGAAGCGTGCTCTTCCAGCAGGGTGCCGGGGCGGATGTGCGCACAGGAACCGGCGTCGGCGTCGTCGAGCAGTGTGGCGCGGTCCAGGAAGCCGCCGCGCACCTGCACCCGTGTGCCCAATTGGCAATCCTGCAGCGTGACCGGACCTTCCGTGCCGATCTCGCAGGCTGGCCCGATGGCCAGCGTGGCGCCGAGCAGGCGGCAGCCGGGGTGGATCACCACGCCTGCGGCAATCCGCTCCGGGATCACATCCGGGGCGATGAAAACGGTTTCGGGCACCAGCAGGCGCACGCCGCGCTGCTGCAAGGTCTGGATGGTTGTGGACGGGTTCATGCGTTGCTCCTGGCGCGGTATCATAGCGCAAGGCGCTGGCCAGAGGGAAGCACGTCTCGGGCGCAAGGCATAGTGAATGTACCGGTGTCCGGCTCGGCGGGAGCCTCGCCCTCCCGGTGCGGTATGGTTGAGAGGTGCGATGTCTGGTCCTGGGTGGGAGGGCGAACCTCCCGGTGAGCCGCCC
>CAYSHQ010000577.1:0-1517 GCA_964430835.1 uncultured Lentisphaerales bacterium | reverse complement strand
TGATGCCCCTACCAGCGCCCCCTGGCGTCTCACAGTTTGCGACACTGGGCCAGGAAGAGTTCGGCCGTCCAGAGGTCCAAGGAGGGCAGTTCGCGCGGTTTGACAAAGCGCTGGACGTCTGCTTTTTTCCCGGGGCCAGTCGACGCGTTCGATGGTGCGGGCGAGTTGCTCTTGGCACCACGCGTTCGTGGTGGTCAGGGTTGTGCCTGCCCAGGGGCCCTGCTGCGCCAGGGCCGCGGAGAGCAGGTCATGGTTGATCGGGGTGCGCCGCGCCGTATACCAGATGAAATCGTACCAGTCGCTCCTGGATCAGTTCGACGCTCATGGTTTCAATTCCTTTCGCAGCGCCTCGAGAAAGCGGCACACACGGGCGGAACGGTAAACGCCTTCCAGACGTGCGAACGACTCGGCCGTTAGTGTGGCCAGTTCGGCCTCATCCACGCGTAGGCTCCCCATGACTGGGTCAGCGCCGTGCCAGTCGCAGGCCTGTGCGTAGACGTAATCGGCCAACGCCTTTAGCGGTTCGGCCACAAAGTAGCTGCCGCCATCGCGTTCTTCCCGGTGCACACCGGCAAATAGAATCTCCTGCGGGATGCGCGTATAGCTGAAAAGTCCCAGCGGAGTCTGGAACGTGCGCGAGCGCAACAACGATACGCTGGTGACCGTGTATACGGCTTCCGGGATCCAGCCGTGATGCGCGAGAGCGGATTCGAGACTGATGTAGCTGGGGCCTGAAATTCTTTGCGCCAACTCGAAGGCGTGGATCGGCCGCTTTACATACTTGGCCACGAGGCAAAACAGACCGCGCCGGATGTGCAGGATTTCACCTGTCGCGACACTACGCTTCAGCAAGGCATCCAGCCGTGCGCCTTCATTGTTCACCCAGCAGGCAGCCTCCCGCCGGGTGAAAATGCCGCTACCGGCCTTCTCCAAGGCAATCTCGGTGATGCTCTACATATGCCACATACTGTCATAATATGACAGTTAGCAGCAAGAAGATTATGCGTTCCATATCCGGCCTCCCTTGTGAGCGCCTACCGCGGAACCGGAGTTCCGGCCCACCACACTCAAGCCTGTAATGCAACAAAGATGCGCCCTTCAGGCTGGGGTGCGATTGTAGTTAGTGGGAAAGCGAAAGCATCCGTTTCCACCACGAAGAGCAGTAGAGTAGGGAACGAAAGATAGATCACCGCAAAATGGCAATACGCCACCAGAACTTGCACAGGCTCGGCTGGATGCCCCACCCGGTCGCGAATCACATTGTTCTCCTCGTCTTATGGCCAACGTCACGGCTCAGCCTCGCCGCGCCGAGTCCATCAGCATCCAAAACCCTGCCACCTTCTTCCCGGCGATCGGCCAGTCCGTGAAACAGGGGTGCTCGCGGATGCGCCGGGGGCTGATTCGATTACTTCCAAGCGGCTGCGCTTTTTGTTAAGGTATGCGACGTTCGCACTGCCCTTGTCACAACCCCCTACCGGAACCCGCCATGGACAACACCGCGCTTGACCTGCTGAAGA
>CAYSHQ010000576.1:0-1517 GCA_964430835.1 uncultured Lentisphaerales bacterium | reverse complement strand
GGTTATCTCATTCATCCAAGCATCCACCCCCCCAATCTTCCGCAGTTCAGGGGCCCACCCCTTCGCTTGTTGTCAGGTGGATGGGTGTGCTAGGTTATGCCATCGCGCTGCGTTGATCGCCCCCCCGGGGGGGCGGGTGGCTGGCTGGTAGAGGAGAGGGCATGGTGCTGCGGCTGGCCGACGGGCGCGGGAAATGGCTTATGACAACGGCTCGGAAACTTTCGCTGGCGTGGTTCCTCTCGCCGTGGTGGCGCGGCACGCTCCCGTGTGTTTTTGTTGCGGCGCTGCTGCTTGGCGCGTGCCTGACGGTGGGCGGGTGCCGCCCGGCCGATCGCACGGCCGATGGACGGGTGATCGTCTCGTACTGGGAGAAGTGGACCGGCTTTGAACTCGCGGCCATGCAGCAGATCGTGGATGATTTCAACGCCTCCCAGCGGCGCATCGAGGTGCGCATCCTGCCGGTCAGCCAGATTGACGTGAAGCTGATGCTGGCCACCGCAGGCGGCAATCCACCCGACCTGGCCGGGCTTTGGTCATTCAGCGTGCCGGACTTCTCGGAGAAGGGGGCCCTGACGCCGATCAACGGGGCGCTGCAGCGCAAGGGGATCTCGCGCGAGACCTTCATCCCCATCTTCTGGGACCTGTGCGGCCATCAAGGCTTTCAATGGGCCGTCCCATCCACCCCGGCTTCCCTGGCCCTACACTACAACCGCGCCCTCTTCCGCGAGGCCGGCCTCGATCCGGACGCCCCCCCGCAGACGCTGGCCGAACTGGAGACCATGAATGAGAAGCTGACGCTGGTGGAAGTGTCGCGTACCGGCCAGGTGGTGCGGCTCTCCTATAGCCAGCTTACGCCGGAGGAGCGGCAGGCCCGCAAGTTCCTGATCGTGCGCGCCGGCCACCTCCCGCAGGAACCCGGCTGGTGGCTGGATAATATGGGTGTCTGGTTTGGCGGCAGTCTGTACGACGGCGATCGCCGCATCACCGCCGACGCGCCGGGGAATCTGGCGGCCATGCGCTGGTTCCGGGAAACATCGGAGAAGTATGGCATCGAGAACTTGCGCAACTACGGCGCCAGCGGCGGTAATTTCGCCTCG
Organism: uncultured Lentisphaerales bacterium; assembly: GCA_964430835.1. Classification (GTDB taxonomy): domain Bacteria; phylum Verrucomicrobiota; class Kiritimatiellia; order RFP12; family CAIWXQ01; genus CAIWXQ01. The sequence continues at coordinate 420 of CAYSHQ010000576.1, read as the reverse complement.
CCGCAGAACCCCTTCCTGAGCGGCCGCGTGGCCATGGAGCTGCAGGGGGTCTGGATGCATAACTTCGTTGATAAGTATGCGCCAGATCTCGACTGGGGCGTGGCGCCCTTCCCGGCCGCCGATCCCGCCACCAAGGACGTCACGCTGGTGGAGAGCGATGTGCTGGTGATCCCGCGCGGCGCCCCGCATGCGGCCGAGGCCTTTGAGTTCCTGGCCTATCTCTGCCAGCGTGAGCCGGCCGAGAAGCTGGCACTGGGACAACGCAAGTTCACGGCGCTGCGCGACGTCAGCCCGGCGTTTTACCAGAAGCACCCCAACCCGCATATTCGCGAATTTGTGCGCCTCGCCAACAGTCCGCAGGCGCGCAGCGTGCCGCTCCTCGGCATCTGGCGCGAGTACCAGGAGGAGATGAGTATCGCC
>CAYSHQ010000575.1:0-1518 GCA_964430835.1 uncultured Lentisphaerales bacterium | reverse complement strand
CCCGCCCGCGCCACGGCGTCGGTCAGGCAGTATTCGACGGCGGCGGTGGCCAGACGCCGTTCCTGGTTGAGGTCTCGGTCCGGCAGGGCTTTGCGCAGTTGCTGCAGACGCTGTTTGGTTTCCTCGCGGATCAGAACGGCCTTGTAGCCTGGCTCCCAGTCACGCTCGCTCATGGCGCCGGCCTCACGATCAGCATTTCCACGTCGGTCCGGCGCGCCGGTGGATTGACCCGGGGTGGATCCTCCACGCAGCAGGCTGACTCGACGCGCGCGATCCGTTCCCGGGGCACGCCGAGATCCAGCAATGCACGCTTGACCGTCTCGGCGCGCCGGGCGGCCAGCTTGCGGTTGAAGGCCGGCGCACCGACCCGGTCGGTGCGTCCGTTGAGGCTGATGGACTTGGTTTCCAGCAGCAGGGGACGCATGGCGTCGAGCGTCCGGCGCGCTTCTGCTGTCAGCTTCGATGAGGCCAATGAGAAGTGCACCGCGCGCGTCATGCGCTCCTCTCTCGGTTGCTGCGCGGGTGCGGATTTGGCTTTGGGCGCTTCAGTGAGCCGGATAGGCGGCGCCACCGGCGCCAGCACTTTGCGGGTGGGGGCGGGACAGTCCACGCACAGTCTGTAAACCGCATCCGGACCATGGCCGGTCTGGGCGATGCCCAGCGGCAAGGCAACCTCCACCGATACACTGGTTACCGGCTCCATCGGCTGCAGGGCGCAACCGGAGAGCAGCACGCTCCAGGCCAGGCCAAGTCTCACCGCAGCGCCCTCCCGATGGCCCAATACACCTTCCAGGCGTAATCCATCCGCGCCTTGCGGCAAGCCGCGCCCTTCAGTCGGGTGCAAGAGGCGTTGTAGGCGCCGACCGCTTCCCAGTTATCGCCGTGGCGATCGATCTTCTCGCGCAGGATGCGCGCACCCACGTGGATGCTGGTGCAGGCATCCCACAGGTGTTCCGGCGCAATCCCGGCAACTGCCAGGGAGGGCAGATTGCGAGAATTGATCTGCATCAGCCCGATGTCATATGAGCCCGTACGTTGCAGATGACTCAGGTTCAGCGCGTGGGGATCGAGGGAGGATTCCACCTTGGCGATGCCATACAGCAACCACGGATCCACGCCATAGATCTTTGCCGCCTCGTCCCAGCAGGCCGCTACGTTGCCCGACGTGCTGACCGACAAGGCCAACGTCATGATCGCGGCCATGTGGACGAGTCGTTCCATGATGAGCAGAAACAGGATTGCACTTCGATCTCCCTTGGCGTCGTCTCCCGGAAAAAAGGCGCCCGCAGGGGGCGCAAAGGGAGGAGACGACAGCGGGAGTGAAGGCTAGGCAGCGAGGCTCAGGCTGTCGCGCCGAAAAGCGGAATCGATTTTTTGCTTTTCTACGCGCCGGCGTGGGGTTGGCTGTGATTGCCGGCGGAGCAAAGGTACGCAAAGGGCACAAAGGAGCGTTCGCACGCAAACCCGGTGCGAACACCAAACGACAAGGGGAAGGGCCTTATCCAAAGGGCCTGCCCT
>CAYSHQ010000574.1:0-1522 GCA_964430835.1 uncultured Lentisphaerales bacterium | reverse complement strand
CTTACGGTTAGCGCAGGCGGAATGCTACAGGCGAAGACGGACAGTCTGGCGCACGGCGGCTTGCAGCGCAACCACATCGTCGGGCCGAAGACGGTGGCATAGCTGGGGGCGTTGGCGAAACGGTTACCCGCGACGGGAATACCCTTTACCGCGTACTGAGAATCGACTTAGGTATGGAGGCCATCGGTCACAGCAGGTCGGTCTGATCCCGATTGGCGGTAACATATTGATAGCAGCGGCGCAGGCTATCGCGGAACTGGTCAAAGCGGTGGGTGGTGGTGATGCGTTCGCGGGCACGTCGGCCTAGTTCGTGTCGGCGCATGGGGTTGTGGCAGAGTTTGAGGATCCCCTGGGCGAACTCCGCTGCCGTGGGTGCGGTGAACTCCGCCAGATCACGTGTGAGCAGGTCGCGGTTGGCGGGGCTGTTGGTCGCGACGATGGCGGTGCCGGAACAGAGATAGTCCAGCAACTTGCGGGGCGCGACGGTCCCTTCGATACGCGGTGCGGCGAGGATATCGGAAGCTGCCAGGATGGCCGCCAATTCGGTGGGAGAAACGTGGTGGAGAAAGGTTACGGCCTGTGCGAGTCCCTGGCGGGCGAGTTGGTGGCGTTGGCGGGCGATCTCGGCGGTGGTGCCGCCGACCACGACAAAATGGACGCGGGTATTGGCTGCGCAAACCTGCGGGATGGCTTGAAAGAGCAGGTGAATCCCCTGGAGGTGGGTGAAGGAGCCGACATAGGTTACGAGGTGCACGTCGAGGTGCGGGGTCAGACGAGCGCGGCAGGCGGCCACGTGGGCCTCGGGCGGCGTGTCGAGGGAGGAGGGGATGTCGGGGATGCGGCAGGCGCGGCTGCCACAACCCATGGCTTGCATGGCGGGCACGAGTTCCGGGCCTGTGCCAATGGCGGTGTCGGCACGACGTAAGACAAAGCGTTCCGCGCGCTGATACAGGCGTAGCAGGAAGCGGCGCCAGGCGTGGCCGGCGGCATGACTGGTGTCGGTGTGCTTTTCAAATATGACGGCGCTGCGGCCGATGCGGCCAACGATCCATGCCACCACGCCGGCATCGTCTAACCCATGCACGACGGTGTAGCGGCGGCGCCATACGAGTGCGAGGCCATAGACGAGCAGCAATAGGTCGAAGAAGAGTTTGCGCAAGGAGGCACCGTCGGGCAGGTCCCGTAGAAAGAGGGGGTTGGGCACGCGCAGGATGCGCACGCCGGGCATCGGGGGGGGGGTGCCGATGGGCAAGGTCAGGAAGTCTACGGCATAGCCGAGTTCCGATAGCGCCAAGAGATCATGGCCAGCCCGGATGCAAGGGCTGTGCCAGGGAAAGAATGGTTTGGAAGCAATGAATAAGACGTGCTTCATGAGGCGCAAGAGTATAAACATCTGGCACGCTGGTCGAAAGCCGAAAGGCGGGGGTGCTTAAAGTTTCGTGATACGGTGGGGGCTCGCGTGCGATGGGGCATCGCTATCGAAATCGCTATCGGGATCGGGATCGAAAGAGGAAGGAAAGTC
>CAYSHQ010000573.1:0-1529 GCA_964430835.1 uncultured Lentisphaerales bacterium | reverse complement strand
CCCGCCCCCGGCAAAACGGGGCTGGGTTGACCCTATCGCCGGTCAGGGAGCATCGCGCTTCTCGCTTCAGCAATCTGCAATCCGCAATCAGCAATCAGCAATCAATAATCAGCAATCTGCAATTCTCACGCTTGCTTCTGCCGATACGATTCCACTTCCCAGTTCTCGATAAAGAGACGGGCCTGATCGGTCATATACTCCACGCCGCCAAAGGCCGCAGTGAGTTGCAGGACCTGGCCCGCGTCCTGCGCCAGCTCCAGCGCGAGGTCGGCATGTTTCTGCGAGGCGCCCAGCCCATAGACGCGCTCGCCCGCCACCACCACCTTGGGAAGATAGCCACGCGTCTGCTTATACTGCGCCACCGCTGCGGCCGTGAGCGGGCCCGTGAACGGGAAAGCCTTGGCATACACCAGGTGATCCGGCGTCAACGGCCCGGGCGCATAGGCAAAGCGGCCGCAGGAGGCCAGGCCCGCCGCATCCGCCCCAAACAATTGCCGCAGCTGCTCTTCCACCGCCAGATCCCGGGCGGAGGTGGCGATGGACATTGTCAGCGCCACCTGCGCCTGCTGGCAGGCAGCTTGCAGCGCGCTCATGACCCGTGCATAGTGGCAGCGAATCTCGTCAGGCGAGTTACCGGCAATAAAGACGCCATGGTTCTTGAGCATCAGGATCGCCGGCTCCTGGCCATGCACGGCCTGATACTGCCGGATCCGTTCACGCACCACCATGCAGAGCGTATAGCCCGGATCGATATACTCCACCCAGAGCGCCTCTGGCAGGAGTCGGGCGCAGGCTGCGGCACCCTCCTGGCCGCAGGTCAGGCCATTGACCAGCGCCGGGTGGGTATGGACCACATAGATCGCTTCAAAGACATTGTGCAGCGGCGCCTCTACGGAGGGGCGCCCCGCGTCGTTCTCGACCGCGGCAGCCATGAGGTTCTTGACCAACTCCTCGCGTGCGGCGGCTTCCTGGGGGGCGGCCACGGCATAGAGCTCATTGATCTTCGCGCGGTTCATGGCCACGAACTGCTTCTCGGTGAGACCCGCCAGCGTCGTACCGGAAGGCTTGACCCAGAGCGTGGTGGCGTTCTTGACCGAACTATTGCCACCGCCCCCCTTCACATAGAGCGGGGTGCCAAACTCATGCGACAGGGCGGTGATCGTCTGTAAAGCCTGCATAGGGAACTCCTTGTGTAAAGCGCCAAGATGCGCCACGCCCACGCAGTTGGCAAGTGTAAAAATATTCCGGCTATGATACCGTTCGCCGGGTAGAAGGTGGCAGGTGTTAGTGGCTGAGACCAGTTGCAACATACGAAGTACAGTCGCTTCTTCGGTGCGGCTTACCGGGTCTCTGCCGTGCGGCAGGTGTGGAGTGCGGCGGCTTGCCGCCGCTTTTCTCCGCCGCGGCTTGCCGCGGCGCCGCACGCATCCCGCTCACGCCCCCTGTCGCCCGCCATCCCCGGCCGTGTATTCTGCCCCGGGCGTGGCAAGCCCCGCCCGCCAAAGCGCGACCAAGGTCGCGCACTCCAA
>CAYSHQ010000572.1:0-1530 GCA_964430835.1 uncultured Lentisphaerales bacterium | reverse complement strand
GGCGCACCTGCAGCGCTGGCTGCCGCGCACCCGCGTCGTGCATCTGCACGGCGAGTGTAACGGCCGCGACCACATCTCCCTAGCCGCCACCGACCGCACCCGCCTCACCCATTTCCTGCGCCTCCTGCAAGGGCCACCCCCCTTCACCGGCGTAGTCTCCCTCGAGGTCTTCTCCGAGGCGGACACCGCCTCTTCCATTCACACGCTACACGAAATTCTTCTATGACACCGTCCCTCACCCTCATCCTCGGCGGCGCCCGCATCGGCAAGCGTACCTTTGCTGAGCAACTGGCCCAGGAACGTTTCCGCCAACCGCTCTACCTGGCCACCGCCGAATGCACGGACCCCGAAATGGCCGCCCGCATCGCCGCCCACCGCGCCCGCATGGCGACGGCGCTGATGGCGCTGCTGCTCGTCACCGGCTGTTCGCGGCAAGCGCCACCACCTGCCACGCCACCCGCCACACCGGCCGTACCCCGCCTCGTCTCGCTGGCGCCCAACCTCACCGAGCTGATCTGCGCCGTGGGCGGCGCGGACCGGCTAGTGGGGCGCACGGATGTCTGCAACTACCCCTCCAACCTCATCGCCAATATCCCCATCGTCGGCGGCTTTGGCCGCCCCTACCTCGAACCGCTGCTCAACCAGCAACCCACCCTCGTGCTGGATGTGGCACTCGCAGATAAATCCATCGGTGCCGCCCTCAACCGCCTCGGCATCGCCCGGTGCCAGATCGCCTGCCAGCGCCTGGACGACATTCCCCGCGCGGCCCGCCTCATCGGCCAGTTGGCCGGCTATCCGGCCGACGGCGAGGCCCTGGCCCGGCGCCTCGCGGACGGCATCCGCACCCGCCGCGACGCCGTCAACCAGACCCCTACGGCGCAACGGCCAACTGTCTATGTCGAACTCTGGGACATGACCGTCGGCCGCAACTCCTTCGTCGCCGAGTTGGTCGCGCTGGCCGGTGGGCACAACATCGGCGATGAATTGGCGCAAGACTACGTCACCGTCTCCACCGAATGGCTGCTGCAGCGCGACCCGGACCTCATCATCTGCCTCTACCCTGGCGCCCTGCGCACGCAATACGCGGCCACCAACAAAAAACTGGGCTGGGCGGCACTGCGCGCCGTCCAGGCTGGCCGCGTCTACAGCGACTTCACGATTGATACCATCCTGCGTCCTGGCCCGCGCGTGCTGGAGGGCCTCGAGCAGTTGCGCCAGGTGATTGCAGCCGCGCCACCTGCCACCACCAATACCCTCGCCCGGCCGAAGTACACATCGGCCCGAGGGGTCACTCATTAAAGAGGATTCCGCTGAAAAGCCCTCGGCTTAGGCGCGCTCGCAGGCGGATTCAGACGGACTTTTTCATCCGCCCGCGCCGCCGATTTTTCACGGTTTTGTTATTTTGCCGCGCGCGCGCCGCCGATTTGACGAAGGCGGCCATCGACGCAAACATATTTCCTTCGTAACCACTCAGGTATCAGGGTTCAGGGTTCGGGGTTCAGGGAATACCTGACGATTCGCCCTTCTTTG
>CAYSHQ010000571.1:0-1533 GCA_964430835.1 uncultured Lentisphaerales bacterium | reverse complement strand
CTCCGCTTGCAAAACCGAAGGTTTTGCAAGCGCCTCATCCTGTCAAAGTATTCCGCCGGGCCTCTGCGGTAGTGCCATATGCCCCAGGCGCTGGATGGTCGCGGTGGTGGAGTGTTCGGGTAGCCGGGGGAGGAAGCGGATCTGGCCGCCATAGGCCGTCACCACCGGCAGTTCCGGGATGGGCTTGCCATGGGGTGGGGCATATTCCGCGCCTTTGCAATGGATGTCGGGCTGCAAGTGCGACAAGGCCAAGACCGGGGTGTCTTCCTCCACGATGCAGACGAAGTCCACGCAGGCCAGGGCTGCGAGTAGGCCGGCGCGTTCGTCCTGCGCGCAGATGGGGCGGGTGGCCCCCTTGAGGCGCCGTACGGAGGCGTCGCTGTTCACGCCGACGACCAGAATATCGCCCAGCGCGGCGGCTTGCGTCAGGCTTTGCAGATGGCCGGCATGCAGCAGGTCGAAGCAGCCGTTGGTCCAGACCACGGTGTGCCCCTGTTGCCGCCAGAGTGGGCGCCGCGTGAGCAGCGTGGCCAGCGGCACAATCTTGGTTTGCGGATCCGGGGTGTGCATGCGGGGTGCGTCGTGGGGCGGATCTGAGGTTAGGGGGTGGCCGTGGTGTTGGTGGCGGTTGTCCCGGCCGCGGTTGGTGGTGGCGGGGGACGCATCCCGTCGGCCAGTTGCAGCAGTTCCCGGGCGCGCTGTGAGGTGATGATCTCGATCACGGTTTCTTCGCCGGTCGGGCGCGGCGGCTCGTTGGTGGCGGAGGCCGCCACATAGGCCATGTCCGGCGGGGGGGCGACGACGTCATCCGCGGTATGCGGCAGGGTGTCGGGCCCGGCGGACCAGAGGGAGATGGTGCCGTTGGTTTCGCTGTAGATGTAGCGGCGCCGCCAGAGGTCCGGTGGCACCTGCTTGAGGTAGGGTCCGCGCCAGTTGGTCACGCCGGGATTCAGCGCCAGCGCCCAGAGTCCTTCCTGTTCGGTTGGATAGCGGCCACAATCGCGGTGGAAACATTCCAGCTTGGTGCGGATGACCCCCAGACTTTGCAGGGTACGGGCATCAGAGGTGAGGAAGCGCGGGGGGCCGCCGTTCTTGCGCAACATGTGGTCCAGCGGGAGCAGTACGCCCAGCACCACGAACGCGACAATGGCCAGGGTGCGGCGCATGCGCCGCGTAGCCAGCAGATTGCCTCCCCGTTGCATGCGTCCCAGGCGTTCGCGCCGTTCCCGGCTGAGTCGGACGCAGCGGTCGCGCATGGCGCTGACGTTCTTGCGTGCGGCCGGGGGGATCAGGATGATTTGGCCGCAGGCTGGGCATCGTCCTTTATCTTGTCGGCCAAAGACATGCCGGCAGTGGGGACAGCGCAGGCGCAGCGTGGGGTCGCGTTGCAGTTGAAGGTCGCTGATAGGCACAGGAATAAGCATAGGCGGTGGCAGCGGTGGCTGTCCAGCTTGAAGATCGGCCCCCAAACTGCGGAAGCCTCAAAGGGCAAACTGAACGCGCCCCCCCGGCTCCGCCGGGGGCGCGTTCAGT
>CAYSHQ010000570.1:0-1534 GCA_964430835.1 uncultured Lentisphaerales bacterium | reverse complement strand
CCGTGCTTCGCAAGCGTCATGCCGTGCCGGCCGATGACAATCTCCTGATACGACGGCACCGGCCGCGGCGGCGTGAGCGCCGAGATGTCAATCTTAAGCTCACGCGCCTCGTCCGGCGTCACGCGCTCAAACCGCGGGTCATGCAAGGCCGCGTTGACGGTCTGTTCCAGCACCACCTGCCAGATCGCCCGCCGCGGCGCGATCTCGCCGATGCAGCCGCGCAGCTCATGCTGCTTGTTAAGCGTTACGAAGCCGCCCAGCACCTGCTGCATGCCGGGGCGAATGGTGACCCCCGTATCGCGCACCTCCGGTGCTTTGCCATGCCGCACCGCATATTCGAGCGTGGCGCGCGCCAGCTTCAGCAGGTTGGTCCGGTCGACCGCATCCAGCGGGGTCACGATGGGCGCCGCCTCCCGGGCGCGCGCCTGTCGCCAGTCGCCCACAAAGATGGCGCCCAGGTAACTGACCGAGTTCTGCCAGTCATCCAGCATGCGCCCCGAGGTATCATACGCTACTTCGCGCACCTGCGTACCCGGCGGCAGCAGTTCCAGCAGCACGGCGATGGGATGGTGCCCACACACGGTGGCACGAGTCTGCGCCATGACCTGCCAGAACCCGTCGGCATCGCCTGCCGCGATGGCAGCAAAGACCTGGTGATCCAGCGCCTTGATTCTGCGGGGCAGGTCGTCCGTAAACGGCACATAGTCGAAGTTCGGCCCATAGTGCGTAAAGTCGCTGCTGACGACCAGCAAGGTACGCGCCCCCAGCCACGGGCGCAGCAGTTCCGCTACGCTCCGGCTCGACGCACGGTCCATCTGCCCGACTACGATCGTCACGACGGGCAACCGCGCGTCGAACACGCTCTGCAGCAGCGGTACCTGAATCTGCTCGCTATGTTCCCGGACATGCGCCTGCGGTTCGCAGACCACCAGCGGCGACTTGCGCAGCGCGGCGACCATGGCCGTATCCACGGCCACCCGCCCCAGGGGGGTCTCCAACGCCGTCGCATCCGGAATACTGATCTGCCCCGGCAGATAAGCGGCGTGGCTCGGACCGAGCACCACGATCCGATCGTAGGCCTGCGTATCCAGGCGCGCATACACCTCGCAGGCCACCTTTCCCGAGTACTGGTAGCCGGCATGCGGCACCAGCACCGCGCAAACGCCTGCCACCGGCGCTGGCCGCGGTGCCGGCATCAACCCGGCGATCATCGTACGCAACGCTTCGGCTCCAGCCGGAAACCATCGGCCGGACAACGGCGAGACCATCACATTGGTTTTCATCGATTCCCCCTCCCGTATAGCGGCGCCCGCGGGCGCGCGCAGCGCCGGCAGCGTAGCGCTCTGAGCCCGCTGGCACCCCCCCGTGCCTGCCACCATAACCGACAGTGCGAGCAGAGCGCCGACCACGCCTTTTCCCGGCAATCCCATTTGGCTGCAGTATACGGCGCACCCCGATCTGTTTGCCAGCCACAATTCGCGCAGACAGCACGTCGTGTCAGGGCTCAGGTGTCAGGTTTCAGGGTTCAGGTGAA
>CAYSHQ010000569.1:0-1542 GCA_964430835.1 uncultured Lentisphaerales bacterium | reverse complement strand
CAGCTTGCGGATGCAGCGTTCGGTCTCGGTTTGCAGGATGCGCCCCATCCCCTGACCTTGCAGGTCGGGGTTTACGGCGATCCAGTAGAGGTCACAGCTCGTGGACGTACACGGGGTGGGCCCGAAGCAACTGTAGCCAACCAGGCGGCCATGCTGCTCGACCATTACAAACTCGTAGCCGGACGCGCCCCCCTTGTGCAGGCGCTCCTGCGCCAACTCCTTGGCGATCAGCACTTCGTCGTCGTGAAAGAAGCCGGTGGCCGCCACGAGTGCGGCAATGGCGTCCGAATCCTGCGCGGTGAGTTCGTAGCGGAAGGTGGTGGCAGGTGTCGCTGAGGCAGGTGTAGCGGTGGCAGGTGAGGGCGTGGCAGGGGCCGCTGCGCCGGCGGGCGTACGCGCGGCCGGGGTGGGGGATGGTGCGGGCTGGTTGGGTGCGACCGGGGGGCGGGTGTCGGCCACGATGCGCGCGATGGCCTGCTCGTACGAAATGCCGGCTTGCGTGAGCATGGCGGCAAAACCGGCGTCGGGCGAGATACAGGGGTTGGCGTTCACTTCCAGGATCCAGGGACGACCCTGGGCGTCCACGCGGAAGTCCACGCGGGCATAGCCGGCCAGTCCGAAAAGGTCCCAGCACTGGAGGGCCAGGCCTCCCATGGTGGCCAGGAGCGCGGCGTCGCTAGCGTCGCTGGCGAAGCGGCGGTTGGTGTGCTGGTATTCGAAGGAGTCGGTGGCCCACTTGGCCTGGTACCCCACAATCTGCGGCTTATCCTTAGGAAAAGAATCAAAGACGATCTCGGCCGGGGGGAGCAGTTGCGGGCCGGTGGGACCGGCAAGCAGGCCCAGGTTGAATTCGCGGCCATGGATGTACTCTTCCGCGAAACAGGCACCGCCCATGCGCTGCGCAAAGGCGGGGAGTTGCCCGGCCACGTCCCGGGCGGGCGTGTTGGCCAGGAGACAGGCGTCATCCATCCCGAGGGAGGCATGTTCCCAGAGCGATTTGACGAGCCAGGTGCGGGGGGCGTCCGGCGCGGTCGCTTGGCAGGATGGCGTGGCGCTGACCCAGGCCGGGGTGGGGAGGGCGGCGGCGCGCAGCTTCTCCTTGGCGAGGAGCTTGTGGCTGGTGAGGTAGATGGCTTCGGCGGAACAGCCGGTATAGGGAATATGGCGGGCGTCTAGCAGGAACGGTGGCAGGTGGATGAGCCGGCCGGCTCCAGCGAGGCTTTCGACGAGGTTGAAGACGAGGTCCGGCGGGTGTTGCTCGAGTTGGCGGTCCAGCGCGGCCAGGTCGAGGTTGCAGGGGATGCTTGCCACGCGGTGGCCGAGCGGCAGGAGCGCCTGACGCACCGCAGCGACTTGTTGCAGGACATCCTGCTCGTCGGCTGAGGCGTCGGCGGAAACGGCTTGGTGGAGAATGGTAATTTGCATGGAATGGGTTAAGCTAGAAATCGTGAAATGCTGTTTGAGCGACGGGGGCACCAGCGGCAGGATCGTTACGAATACAAATGAGGCGCTTGCAAAACCTCCAGTTTTGCAAGCGGAGGG
>CAYSHQ010000568.1:0-1542 GCA_964430835.1 uncultured Lentisphaerales bacterium | reverse complement strand
GATTGGAAGGCTGGAAGTCTGGAAGTCTGGAAGAATGGAAGAATGGAAGAGTGCGAAAGACAGGTAGGAAGATGAAGAAGAAAGACAAAGTATGGTGCGCCAGCCTTGCTTAATCTTTCCTCTTCATCTTTCTTCCTCGTCCCCCCCCTTCGGCTGTCCTGAACACTGAACACTGAGCAGTGGCAACTGCGCAGTAACGTTGGACGCTGGTTGTGGTTTTCGCACACGCGTCCGGCTCAGCAGGAGCCTCGCCCGCCCGGTGTGTCGTGCGGAGCGACGGGCCCCCGATCTCACAACCAGTAGCGGAAGGCATAGGCGAGTGTTTCCAGCAGGCGGCGTCGCCAGGAGCGTTGGGCATGCGCATGCGGGGTGACTTCGTGGCACTGGGCGAGATCGGCCATGGTTTGCTCGCGCAACCGCGTGGCAAAGGCACGATCCAGCACGGTTACTACCACCTCGAGCTGGTGAAAGAAACTGCGCCGGTCCAGGTTGTAGCTGCCGACGATAGACCACGCGTCGTCAATCACGGCGGTCTTGGCATGCAGCATGGCATGCGGCCATTCGTAGATGCGTATCCCGCGTGCCAGCAGGCGGGCGTAAAGATAGCGGCTGGCATGCGACACAATCGGCACGTCGCTGTGGCGGGGGACGGCGATTACCACTTGTACGCCGCGGGCCGCGGCTTGTACCAGTGCGTGCCGGATGGCACGCGTGGGGATAAAGTAGGCATTCTCGATCAGGATGTAGTGCCGGGCGTTGCGGATGGCATATAGATAGGCCTGGTGAATGGCCTGGCGGCGGCGGAAGATCTCGTTGCCTACCACCTGTACGGCTACGTTGCCGCTGTGAAGAGCGCGCTGGAGTTCATCCGTGGCATGGCGCCAGAGCTGTCGGATGGTGAGGATCCGGCGCAGACGCCGGCGTACACCGCCCTGCCAGCGCGCCCGATGGGTAATGGTCTCCGGATAGGGTGTGGCGTGGCTCCAGTCGTGTTCAAACAGGCGGGTGCCCGCTGAAGCCACGGCCGCGCCCGTGAGGGCCGCATGCGTATCCCGCCACCCATTCCCGTGGTCGGCAGGTTCCGCGTAGGCATCCGTCAGGTTAAGCCCGCCGGCGAAGAGCACCCGGCGGTCCACGATCAGCAGTTTGCGATGGTTACGTTGGTTGATGGTCTGGCAGATCCGCCCGAAGATCGGCGGGTGATAGACCGCCACCGCCACCCCGGCGGCTAGCAGCGCGGTGACAAAAGCGGCTGGTAGTCCGCGCGATCCGATAAAGTCATAGAGCAATCGTACCCGCACGCCGCGTGCCGCAGCGCGGCTGAGCGCGGCCTGGAACTGCCGACCGACACCGTCGGCTTGGATGGTGTAGGTCTCCAGATCCACGGAGGTTGTGGCGGCCTCGATGGCCGTCAGCATGGCGGAGAACGTTTCGTGGCCGTTCACCAGCAGGTGGGCCGCGTCCGCCAGTTGATATTGTTCCGGTTGCCGGGCGTAGCGCGCCAGGAGTTCCAGGCAGTTCAACGTTTCTTCCGCAGTGACC
>CAYSHQ010000567.1:0-1545 GCA_964430835.1 uncultured Lentisphaerales bacterium | reverse complement strand
AGAGCGCACGATCCGTGAAGAAGACCGTGCTGGCGATGGGGTCCGGCACATGGGCGCGGTTAAGGTAGAACTCGTTATCGCTGGCAATGGTCTGATCGTCCTTCTGCGCCAGCACCAGCAGTTGCCGCCCGCCCCCGGTCAGGCGGAACAATCCGTTGGCATCCGTCGTGGCCGACGGGCCGGCGATGTACTTGCCCTGATTATCGCGCGTCCAGGAGCGCATGCGGGCCCCTGCCACGGGTACGCCGGACTTGGCCTGGAGCACAAAACCATCGAGCGCCCCCTCGGTGTGGCGCTGCCGCACGACCAGCGCCAGCTCGCTGACCCAGACGAGTGCGGCGGAGACCTGATTATTCTCACCACGGAACTTCGCATCGTGGCTGGCGAGGATCACGTAAAACCCCGGCTTGAGATCGCCCGGCACCGCAACCTTCCGGGTGCGTTGGCAGAAGTTCGTGGTAGGCGACAGGGTGGCATCCCAGGTGGCAGCCGGCTGCTTCGCCAGCAGCTCAGCGATGAACCGCTCCCGCTCCTTCCCCTCCACGCCGTTCAAGATGCCGCCGCCATACCCCCAGCGCTGGCGGCTGAGATGCGCTTCAAAATCCAGCGGCACGGCGCGGAAGAAGGCGTTGGAAACATTCTGGTAGTTGACCGCGATGACCGGCCACGGTTCATTCCAGATACGCTCGGTGGTGATGTTGACCTGTTTCGCTTCGAGTTGCTGGATGAGGTTATAGCACTGCACGCCCCCGGCGCTCTGCGGGAAGGCCTCTGCACCGCGCTTGGCCAGCTTGTACGCCTCAACCCGGTCATTTTCGGACTGGAGCACCGTGGCCCAGGCGAAGAGCGCGCGTGCCGAGACCTCGTGATCCGCCCAGTCGTTCACAAACTTCTTGAGCGCGCCCTTGTACTTCTCGTCCAACTCCGGGCCGACGGCCTGGTTCTTGCCGAACTGCAGGCGCCAGAGGTCGGCATCGATAAAGGCGGTCTGGTTGGTGTCGCCCTGATGGAAGGTCAGGAGGTTCTGAAAGAGGCGGATCGCCTTGAGCAGACGGGAGTCGGCGTCGGTGGTGACTGGCTGCCACTTCAGGAAGCGCGGAACCGTGTCGAAGACCGGGGAATCGGCGGCGATCTCGAACTCGTCCTCGGCCTTGGCCGCCCCCTGCTCGCCGGCCTGGTAGAAGGCCAGCGCCTCATGCGCAAGGAAGTCGAAGAGCGTGGGGCGGTAGCTGTCCGGAACCGAGCCTTGCTCGAGCAGGTCATTGAACTGCGCGATGGGGGTGGCCTTCAGGACCTTCTCGTGCGAAAGGGCGACGATGAACTGCTTGTCGATCTCGGCCAGGAGGCGTGGCAGGTCCCAGGTGGTGAAGTCCTTCCCCGGCGCCTCCGCGGTCTGGGTACGCTGCTGGAAGCGCCAGCGATTCTGCTGGAAGTAGTGCCAGTACCAGTCAGCCAGGATGGCCTGCATGACCGGCTTCATCTCCGCCGGGGCCTGAGCAAGCTCGGCCTCGAGGCGGGTGATCTTCTCCTCGGCCTTGTTCCCCT
>CAYSHQ010000566.1:0-1545 GCA_964430835.1 uncultured Lentisphaerales bacterium | reverse complement strand
GTACCGCCCTCGGTCGTGCGACCGGAGAGGTGATTCAGGCGCAACCCCGCGTGCAACGGCTGCCAGGCGCCCTGGTTCTCGCGGCACCAACTGCTCCCCTGCGTGTAGCACTCGTAGCGCCCCTGCGGCAAGGCGACCCGCGCCAGACAGCGCGTCAACACGACCGGCGCCGTGCCACTATTGGTCAGCGCATCGCGGCGGCTCACCACGCCGGTTGCGGCATCGCCCTGCCACACGGTCTCCAGCCGCAGCGCCGTCTGCCCGACGCGCCAGCGGCACGTCACGCTATCCGCCGTCTCCGCCAGGTGCTCCATCACCAGTTGCGCGCCTTCGTAGCGGTGGCCGTCGGCGCGCAGTAACGCCACGCCATGCAGATCCGCAGGCCCTTGGCTAGGATTCTGCCCCTCGAGCGCCATGCCGCACAGGCGGGTCAACCGGAAGCGGTTATCCGTGGTGAGAAAGGAGGTCCCCGCCGCCAATGACTTCGCACTCGCATCGCTCATAGTTCACACACTCTTTTTCAAACCGTGCCCGGTTACAACCCATGCCGGACGTCCACCCCGAACCGACCATCCGGCCCCAAAACGCCGCCCGCACCATGCATAAGAAGCTGCCTTATGACAGCAAGCGTGCGATGGCACCCACCATGTCGGCGGCAGCCGCGACGTCCTGTTCAGCGTCAGGACCGGTCACGCTCACGTCGAATTCATAGTCGCCGATCTGACGTTCCCGGAACAGGCGGGCGGCTTTCGCGCCGAAGTCGCATGGGAGGACTCCGGTCTTGATAAACCGTTCGCTAAATGTCGTCAGCACGCCACCATGCGTGGAGCAGGTCACGCCCTTGGTCAGAAGCGCCGCTTCCATCGCGTAGAAGGCAGCGTAGTACGCGCGGGAGGCGGCAAAATCGAAGTCGGCCTCAGTCAGATGGGCCTGGGCCGCCTTCAGTGAACGGCGCGCTTTGCTCAGCATGTTCCGCAGTTGTTCCCGCAATGCTGGATCAGAGCTCATACTGCCACGCCCTCCCGAGCCACGTTGATGAGCAGGGGGCTGTACTTTCGGCGTGACCGATCATCCTCCGCAATGGGGAAAGCAGAGAGGACGGCCCCATGTTCCAGGAGCGCCTGTCCGGCAATCGCATCGATCCTGTCTGTGACGTCGGAATCGACCCGATCCACGACCACCAGCAGATCGTAGTCCGACTCTGGCGTCGCGTCTCCTCTGGCGCGTGAGCCAAAGAGCAACACCTGGCGCAAGTGGCCACCCAGCCGGTCCACGACCGCGTCCTTGAAGAAACGCAGCACGGGGTCATTCTGTATGGTTGACTTCACGTGCAACAATATGCCCGAATACGGTCGACGAATCAAGAATTGCCCTTGGCCTGCGGGATTCAGCCTCCGGCCAAAGCCAATGGGAGGTAGGGCGGGGCCGCCGGACCCGCCGCAGCCGCCGGCCGGTGACAGGCAGGCTCTTGGACCGCGACGAAAAAGACTGGTAACTGCTCAGGTGCCAGTGTTCAGTGTTCGGGGTTGGGGCGGGGCCGCCGGA
>CAYSHQ010000565.1:0-1547 GCA_964430835.1 uncultured Lentisphaerales bacterium | reverse complement strand
CCTTGGCTGGATGCTTACAAGGCGGGAGTCGGCTCGCCACTAGAACTACGATTTCTACAACTGTTTGAGAAGCACGGGTTCCACCCGGCCAAGCAGGTCCCCATCTCGATTCCGGACGGAACAACGCCCATTACAGTTGCCGACTTCGCCGTCCCGGAACGGCACCTAGCCATTTATGTAGATGGTGCCTCTGTTCATGTGGGCCACGTTGCCCGGCGAGACGCAATCATTCGCGCACGACTCCGCAATGCAACCCCACCATGGAAAGTCATTGAACTTGGTGCATCTGACCTAAAGCACGGAAAAGCGCTTGTCGACAAGCTGCAACGCGACAGCCCATGATGCTATGACGTCCAACCATGCAAAACAAACAGATCGCCGGCGATTGGGTCCACCGCAGCCGAAATCCCATACCTCACAACGCAAATAGGTCTGCGGCCAACTTAATCCTATGCCATAAGTCATCCTTCTCATCGAGAGTAAGGGTCAGGCATCAAAACAGCAATTAGCGTGCGCTAGAAGCCAAACGCGGAAGAGGGAAGCGTAACCGATGAGTCGCAGACCCAATCTAGTGGAGTTGCCAGAGCACACTCAATTTGAACCGCTGATGGCTGACATCCAGCGTTTCGCGGTTTCTGACCCCACCCTCCCCAATCGGGAGATTCTACTGGGCCAAGTGGGGTGGCAGGTGTCTCGCTTTATCCGGGACTTGATGCACGATGCCTCCAAGATGATGTTGCTATTGGAAACGCTGCGTGTGCTACGCGCCGCCGCCGGCCCCGGTAAAAGCACGGCGGAAGAAAAACTGCTGAGTCATCTCCAGCGCGTAGCATGGAACTGTGTGCAATGCTTGGAGGCGGAAGGCCTGACCTTGGCCTCCTGCCGGGCCACCGGCCTGACATCGGCAGACCCGGATTTGCAGCCGCTCTGCGACGTGCTGGCACTCCTGGTGGCCTTCGCAAAGGAGTGTTTCGCGTTCAATCGTCCGAGCGACAACTTTGCCGCACAACGGCGGGCCTTAGCCTTCGACATTCTCGGGACGGCTGGTGAAATCCTTGACCTCCCGGACGTTGTGGAACTGGCCCGGCAGATCATCAAGAAGGGGCGCGCGGATACCGTCGGCGCGCTCGTGTTCCTTGCGCAGTACCTCGGGACGCGCCAAGAGCGGCCCGATGATGATTTGAAAACCGCCATCCTGGCATACTCCAAGAAGGCCAGCCGCCGCGGTGCCGCCGCAGCCGCCTTGCACGTCCTAGTCAAGACGGGAACCATCCACGAAGTGGAAGCCTGCGACCGCATGGATGACTGGAAAACCAAGCAGTGGGGCGGAGGCTGTTTGATGCTGAAAGACCGGCCTCGCGGATGCCAACGCCGCCTATAGACGCAGTCGTGATCTGGAGCGTGGTTTCAAAATCTACACGGAGGCACGGCGCACCGCGACCATTGCCAAGCGGAAAGAACCGGTTTTCCCTGGCACACCGTGCTATTTCCTCAGCGCTACGGCGGCCCTCTGAGCGCTGGCCTAACCTCTGACCGCAGGAGCGTGC
>CAYSHQ010000564.1:0-1547 GCA_964430835.1 uncultured Lentisphaerales bacterium | reverse complement strand
TGAGCGCATCGGAATAGGTATACTGGGGATAGAAAAGCCACCACACGCCGTCCAGATATTCCGCGCGCCGGGCCCGGATGTCGACCTCGCGGCTGCCATCCGGACGTTCGAAGGTGATGCGCACCCCTTCCAGCACGGTCGGGTTGTCGGCGTTCAGGCGGTCAATGCGCCAGACCCGTCGGGCGGTCCGGTTGTAATAGGGCACGGCCTCCCGGATGTCGGCTGACAGGGGCTTGAACTGGCTGCGCTGGATGCGCTTCATCTGTTCGGCGGCGCGCGGCGCGTAGAACTCGCTGTTGGCAGCGCAGAGCAACGCCAGCAGCGCGGCTACACCCAGCATGGGCGCGACAATGGCGGCGAATCCCAGCCCGCTGGCGCGCATGGCGATGACCTCGCTGTGCCGGCATAGCTGCCAGAGCGTGTAGAGCGATGCCAGCAGGAGCGATGCGGTCAGCACCCACTCCAGAAAAGGCGCCACGAACCCGCCGAAATAGGCGAGGGTCATGCCCAGGGGCGGTTTGGCCAGGGCGATCTTGCCAAAGGCATCGAAAAGCTCGATCAGGACATAAAGTCCGAGAAAGGTCGCCAGGCAATAGGCCAGGGGAATGCAAAACTCGTGCAGGACATATCGGGTAAGAATGCGCATGGCGTTGGCCGAATCAACCGGACAGCAGGGAGTGTCTATAAGGCCGGGCCAAAAGTCAACTGGTCACTGGCCCCTGTCATGGGGCACCGGTCGCTTCCCGAGGGCCCTTTATGATTTCAAGTCCGCATAGAAGCGGCTGGCCAGCCTTGGGAATGAAGGTCACGCGAAGCTCGCCACCCAAGGGGATGCCTGCGTATTCCTTGACCAGCATGCGGTTGGGCGCGCCCGCCTCCTGGACGACATCCAGATCCTTCTGCACGTTCTTTCCCTGCAACCACACATCGAACACGCGCGCGCCCGGCAGGATGCTGCGCGGCTCCGCGAAGTAGAGCCGCACCGTTCCGGGAGAGACGGAATAAACCTTGTTCGTGGCCGGCTCCCCGCGCAGGGCGAACAGGGCCGGCAAAACCTTCTTGTTCCAATCGTGGGGCACGCCGGATTCCTCCCGCGAATAATTCCGGCCGGTGAGATTTTGCTGATCGAAGTAGGTGGCGGTCATTTTTCCGGACGTTCCGGCCACCGAGGTGAAGCAGGACGGGGGGAGTTCACCTTTGCTGCCCGAGGGTGGCTTCCACGACAGCGACAGCGATGGCGCACCGCCTCGGTTGACATATTCCAGGAGGAACGCTACCGGCTTTCCTGCTTCCAGTTCGACCATGGCCGCTTCCGCAGCTGTGAACCACCGGGGGGACCAAAAATCCAGTAGCAGGCGTTTTTCAATCCAGAGGCGAAAACCGTCTTTGGCTTGAACATGAAAGGTGTGCCGCCCGGTTTCTGAAGGTTGCAGCAGCCCTTCCCATCGTGCGCTGAAGTCGCGCCCCACGATGGCGACCGGCGGGCGCAGCAGGAGTCGCACGGTCACGGAGGTGGCGCCCTCCATGCCCGAGGCGCCGACCCACGG
>CAYSHQ010000563.1:0-1558 GCA_964430835.1 uncultured Lentisphaerales bacterium | reverse complement strand
GCGGGTCCGGCGGCCCCGCCCTACCGGCCTGGCGGCGTGCCACCGTGGTGCAAAAGTTCCCGTCACGTCCCTGCGGCTGCGGCGGGTCCGGCGGCCCCGCCCTACCGGCCTGGCGGCGTGCCACCGTGGTGCAAAAGTTCCCGTCACGTCCCTGCGGCTGCGGCGGGTCCGGCGGCCCCGCCCTACCGGCCTGGCGGCGTGCCACCGTGGTGCAAAACTTCCCGTCACGTTCCTGCGGCTGCGGCGGGTCCGGCGGCCCCGCCCTACCGGCCTGGCGGCGTACCACCAGCTTTCACCTGCGTGGTAAAGATCCGCCCAACGGGTGTCGACGCGCAATTCATGACGACCGCGAACGGATACAAGGGTTCTTGCGCGGGGCACGCAAAAGGGTTTTCCTGAACCCTGCTCCCTGCCCCCTGAACCCTTACGCGGTTTCGCGGCAGGTGTGGCTCTGCTGTCCGTGGCTGTGGCGCAGGTCAATCTGGTAGGTTTTGCCGCGATAGGTGCGCTTCACGCGGGCGGCCGTCACACTCTGCGGCAGGCAAGGCTTGATCTCCAGGCCGTCGAGGGTGGGGTGGATCCCCAGGATATACTGCAGCATGGCAATGTGCATCCAGTTGGCGGTGCCCGTGAGCCAACTGATCCCGCCTTCGCCGAAGCGGTCGCTGACCGGGCCGATGATGGAGGAGACAAAGACATACGGCTCGCGCTCGTAGTGGTCGGCGCCGAAGCGCTCCGAAACCACCTGCGGCAAAATCTGGCGGAAATATTTCCAGGCGCGGTCGCCGTTGCCCAGCAGACATTCGGCCATGATGGCCCAGGTGTTGGCATGGCTGAAGATGCCGCCATTCTCGCCAATGCCGGGGTTGGATCCCAGTGGCGGATCTTCAGGCTCCGGGATCCCCTTGAACGGCGGCATCAGGATGCGCAGCCCGGCGTCGCTGTCGAGCATCTCGGCCGCAGCCTCCATGGCCATGCGGCCGCGATTCTCGAAGTCACCCACGCCGGAGAGCACGGCCCAGCTCTGGGGGTTGAGATAGATGCGCCCCTGACGATTCGCCGCGCTCCCCAGGACCTTGCCATTGCTGAAGAGCAGGCGGCGGTACCAGCGGCCATCCCAGACCTTGTCCGAGTTGAGAATGGTGGTAAGCTCGGCGCTGACGCGCTCGCACCAGGCAACATCCGCCGGACGCTGGCAGCGCCGGGCCACGTCCAGGAAGAGCTTGCAGGAGTAGACCATCTGCATGCCGAGCATCACGGATTCGGCGTGTTCATCGCCAAAGAGTGCGAGGCTGTCGTTCCAGTCGGCATGGTAGAGCGTGGGGAGGCCATTGGGGCCGCGGCGCTCGTAGATGTAGACCAGCCCCTTGAGGATGTGCTCGTACACCGAGCCCTGGCTGCCGTCGCGGTAGGGGAGTTGTTCCTCCAGCAGCGACATGTCGCCGGTTTCGGCGATCAGGTTATGGATGGTGTAGATCTGCCAGACCGTGTTGTCGCAGCGCTGCGGCGTGTCGCGGATGGCGCGCGGATCGTCCGGGAAGAAGGCGAAGCAGCCACC
>CAYSHQ010000562.1:0-1578 GCA_964430835.1 uncultured Lentisphaerales bacterium | reverse complement strand
GTGGCGTCGGTGGTGTCGCGGCGGTAGCAGCGGCCGGGGGTGACGATGCGCACGGGCGGCGGCCGCGAGGTCATCACGCGGATCTGCACGGGAGAGGTCTGGGTGCGCAGGAGTTGGTCGTCGCCGAGCCAGAAGGTGTCGGTGGCGTCGAGCGAGGGGTGGTGGGCCGGCGTATTGAGCGCGGTGAAGTTGTTGAAGCGCGTCTCGAGATCTGGTCCGTCGGCCACGGTGAAGCCCAGGCGGGCGAAGACGCGGCAGACGTCCTCGATGATACGCGAGACCGGGTGCATGGCACCGAGGGTCTGCCAGCGCCCCGGGAGCGTGGCGTCGAACGGCGCGAGCGCTTCCCGCGGTGCGGCGGCAGCCAGACGCTCGGTGAGCGCGGTCTCGAGCGCGGTGCGCCAAGCGTTGGCACGGCGGCCGAATTCGGGACGGTCGGCTACGGGGACGTCCTTGAGCTGTTTCATCAGCGCTGGCAGCAGTCCGTTGCGACCGAGGTAGCGCACGCGTACCTGTTCGATGGCGGCGGCATCTGCGGCGGCTTGCAGTTCCGTCAGCGACTGTTGTTGATGGGCGTCGAGTTCAGCGAGTGTCATGAGTCGGTCTCCAAAGGGGGAATAGTGTCGAGTGTCGCGGGGCAAGTGTCAAAGCAAAAAAGGTCGCCCCCGGGAGGGAGCGACCTTTTTCTCAACGATCCGGCGCTGGCTTAGACCAACGCGGCCTTGGCCTGGCCCACAATCGCGGTGAAGCCTGCCGGATCGTGAATGGCGATCTCGGAGAGCATCTTGCGGTTGAGGGTCACGTTGGCCTTGGTCAGCCCTTCCATGAAGCGGCTGTAGCTCATGCCGTTCGTGCGGGTTGCGGCATTGATGCGCACAATCCACAGGCGGCGGAAGTCGCGCTTGCGGTGCTTGCGGTGGATCGTGTTCAGGCGCTGGGCGCGATTGACGGCCTCGGTGGCCTGACGGAAGAGTTTGCTGCGCGAGCCGCGAAAACCCTTGGCGCCCTCTAACCGCCTACGACGCCGTTCCCGGGAAGCCGGTGCATTTGTTGCTCTGGGCATGAATTATCTCCTTGTTAGGACACCAGCATCACTTTGAGGCGACGGACGTCCGCATCGTTTACAACACCCATGCCACGGAGATTGCGCTTGCGTTTGCGCGACTTGCACAGATTCAGGTGGCCCTTGCCAGCCCGTGCGTACAAGATCTTGCCCGTGGCCGACATTTTCATGCGCTTGGTGGCGCACTTTTTGGTCTTTTTCTTCGGCATGTGTTCCTCGCGGCGCAGGGGTTCGTGACCGGCACGAGCCCGCTGTCGCATGCAGTTGCCTGGGTACACCGTACACAAACCCGTCCGGCAGTCAGCCAGATAGCCAGAAACAGGCGGGCGACCCATCTTCCGCGCCCACTAGGACGCAGAAGGGGCATTAAAATAGCAAATGCCGGCCGCAACGTCCACGGCTATTTTGTGTGCGTAAATCGGCGGGGTGTGGTTTAAGTTAGTGGATAAGCGAAAGAAGTCGTTTCCACCACGAAGAGCACGAAGGGCACGAAGGTGCCATTATTTGTTGGCCTA
>CAYSHQ010000561.1:0-1589 GCA_964430835.1 uncultured Lentisphaerales bacterium | reverse complement strand
CTGCCAGCCGGCGTTAACGTCCGGTGACGTCTCCCGCAGTGGCAGATCCGGCGCCTGATCGGTCACCATGCGGATCCGCCCACCGCCCGTCGTCTGCCGGATCTGTTCGGGCAACCGGCTGGGATAAAACCGCCAGGGTCCATGGATCATGCCAAAGTCGGGATTCTGACATGCGCCGGCGGCCACAACCACCGGAGTCACCCACGGCAAATCCGTACGGAAAAAAGCGGCGGCATCAATCGTATACTGCGGTCCGACCACATGGTAGTTCGGAATGTTGGGCGGTGCGATCTCCACCCCGGGGCGCAACCGTGCCAACCAGGGTGCCGTTCCAGTGCCCAGCTCGACCGGGCAATTTTCCGTCTGCAAGATGAAGGCGGGCTGAACAAATGTCTGCGCCACCGGATAGTGCTGGGCAATGAAATGCACCTCCGCCACGAGCGTATGCGCCCCCGCTGGCAACGTGACCTCGTACACATGGAAACTCCAGCGGTCCGGCGTGGAACGGTCCGGCCCCATACCCACAAATTCCCCGTCGCAAAAGAGTTCGAAGCGCTGATCAGCGCTAGCGTGAAGCCGGATCGTGCTCTCCGCTGCCAGCGTAAACGCCAGCCGATACTCCGCGAAACTGTCCGTGGCAGCAGAAACCTCCGGATGCGCGATCCATGCAGCGGTTTCAATCGGGAAATGCCGATGAATACCAATATCGGCCAAAGGGGCGCGGGTTTCCTGCGAAATGCGGGTTGCGGACAGCATGCAATAATCCTTTCAGCGGTAATGAACCGGCCAGGCTCGGCAGTTTAATCTGCCATGCCCCTATACCGGCGCAAGGCGTCTCCCAAACCTATTGATTGATAAGCAATCGCTTTTTCGGCAGCTCACACGGGCCAAGAAGATGCCGCAACAGTTCTGGCGCCGCGCTGGCACGGGTTGGAAGCATGGCAGATGCGGTGTGACGCGTCAAGATCATCACCAACCGCCCCGGCCTACCCGCCCACGGCCACTCTCACCCCGCTAGGTACTTTACATAACCGCCGTTATCCGACCCGGAGGGGGCGCGCCCTACGACACCCGGCAGAGCAGCCCCTTCAGGTAATGCCCTTCGGCAAAGGCCAGGCTCTCGGCATGGTCCGGCGCCTGCTCCAGCCGCTGCAGCAGATGCACCTCGCGGCGGGCGTCGCAGGCGGCGTCGGTGACAATCTTCTGGAAGAGCTCCGCCGGCATCAGGCCGGAACAGGAGAAGGTCGCGAGGATCCCCCCCGGGCGCAGCAGCTTCACCCCCAGCAGGTTGATATCCTTGTAGCCGCGCGCCGCCGCCATCAGGTGCCCTTTGGCGTCCGCGAACTTGGGCGGATCCAGCACCACCAGGTCGAACATGCGGCGGGCGTCACGGAACTTCCGCAGCACCTCGAAGACATTCCCCGTGATGCGCTCCGTGCGGGACGGGTCGATCCCGTTGCGCTCCGCATTGGCGGCCGCGAGGGCCAGCGCCGGCGCCGAGAGGTCCACGTCCACGACCGACGCGGCGCCACCCCGCAACGCGGCGATCCCGAAGCCCACGGCATGAGGTTTGGTGCCTAAGCAAAGTC
>CAYSHQ010000560.1:0-1591 GCA_964430835.1 uncultured Lentisphaerales bacterium | reverse complement strand
GTATGGCGGACCTGCCCACCTTCCCTCCAATAGATGCCAGCTTCCAGCAACTCGCCTTGCGCCAGGTGCCGCAGCAAGTTGACGAGCAGGAAGTCGTAATTTCCCCCGGTGAGCAGATAGTCCACGGGACAATGGGCCAAGGTCTCATCCGGCAGGGCCGTTACATGATCGCCCACCATCACGAGGCACGCCTTGGGGTATTGCTGCTTACACCGGCGCACAAACTCCCAATGCGTCTTGACCACCGGCGTTTTGGTCTCCAGCAGGATCAGTTCCGGCGCAAAGGCCTGGAGTCGGGCCTCAAACTGCTCCAGGGTCCACCCCTCGGCGATGCCATCCAGCCACGCTACGGCATGCCTGGCCTTCTTGGCCATGGTAGCAGCCAAAGCCGGCACGACCGGATAGATGTAGGTCGGCCGGTGAAACCACTGAAACTGCCGGTTCTGGGAAAGCAGCGGCACGCCTTTTTCGGAAGGAATGGGCGGATAAACAATTGCTACACGCACAGCAGATCTCCAAGTTGACGCGGAGAAGTATCCCTCTACGTTCCGCCGAAGTCAACGCACATCGGGCGGGGCGCAACGATTCTCCGGGTCCCCGCAGCACGTTCCTCGACCCCCAAGATGCTGATCGGCACCGCATTTGTTTGTCTCCCGCGATCATTTCAGGTAGTGTGAGCGCTCGAAAGGTTTGTCGCGCGTGAAACACACTCCTACCGCACTGCACCTGGTGACCGGACTGACCCTTGCCCGGGTTCCGTTTGTGTTTCTCTTCATGCTACTGGCCATGGTCGAACAGTACCGACCCAGCGCCGCGCTGGCTTGGCTGGCCTTTGCCAGCCTGGTGCTCTCAGCGCTGACCGACCTGTTTGATGGTTATCTCGCACGCCGGTGGCATGTGGCCAGCCGCTTCGGCGCAGCCGCCGACCCGCTCATGGACAAGGTCTTCTACCTGGTGGCCTTCCCCACGCTCCTCTATATTCTCGGGCGCCAGGCGCAGGAAGAGGACACCCACGCGCTCGTCCTGCTGATCTTTACCGTATTCTACCTCCTGCGTGACCAATGGGTCTCGTTTCTGCGCTCCATTGGCTCAGCCTATCAGGCCGACCTGCGCGCCAACTGGATGGGAAAATTCCGCACCGCCCTGAGCTTTCCCATCGCCTGCGCCCTCTATCTCTATGTTTCCTTCCACCCTTGGTGGCTGCCGCGCACCCTCGCGTATCTCCTCGAAGGCGCGGGCATTGTGGTCAACCTGCTCTCCATGATCACGTACACGCGCCAATACCTCCCCTATCTGCGGCGGTCACTGGAGATCAGCAAACCCCAAGCCAAGTCCGGCCTGTAGCAGCAGTTCCGCCGTCCACGACTGGCAGCCGTCGCCAGCACGGATTGCGAGCTAAGCGGCTGGCACGTGCGCCCCCGGATGCAGATCACGCCGACGCGGATCACGCTTCCCATGCGAAGCCTGCCATGGTACTATTCACCGCCATACACGGCTGTAACAGCGTGTGTGCGCAACAGGCGGTTAGCTCAGTTGGTTAGAGCGACTGGTTTACACCCAGTAGGTCGGGGGTTCGAGTCCCTCACCGCCT
>CAYSHQ010000559.1:0-1600 GCA_964430835.1 uncultured Lentisphaerales bacterium | reverse complement strand
GCTCTATGACATGCACGGCAACGTGTGGGAGTGGTGCCGGGACTGGTACGGACCGCTTTCAGCTGCGGCGGCCACGGACCCGCAGGGCGCGGCTACCGGTGTGACCCGCGTGGTGCGCGGTGGCGGATGGGATGACCGCGCCAAGGCCTGTCGTTCCGCGAACCGGGGTATGGGGGGCGAACCGTCCAGAGCCTCTGCGGATTTCGGATGCCGGCTGGTCCTGTCGGTGCCGTAAATGGCTGGCTTACCCAAATAAAATCCGCGCTATCCGCGTAATCCGTAGCCAAAAGAAGCTACCCTGCGTAAGGTGTCGCTTCAGGAAAAGACCATGCCCTGCCTGCCGAACGCCGCCTTTCGGAGCTTGTAACGCTGCGGCGGTCGTGATTGAATACCCCGCTATGAATGGCGTAGGAAAGACGGTTGTCCTGGCTGCGGCGGCGCATCCGGATGACATTGAGTTCATGATGGCCGGCACGCTGCTGTTGTTGCAGCGCGCGGGGGCCGAGATCCACATGTGGAATCTCGCCAACGGCTATTGCGGCACGGCGCAGCATAGCCGCGAGGAGATTATCCGCCTGCGCGCCGCCGAGGCCGAGGCCTCCGCCCGCCTGGTGGGCGCGGTGTCGCATCCGTCGCTCTTCGACGATCTCGGGATCTTTTACGATGCGCCGTCGCTGGCGCGCGTGTCGGCCGTGGTGCGGGAGATCCGCCCGACCATCATCCTGACGCAGTCGCCGCAGGACTACATGGAAGACCACCAGAACACCTGCCGCCTGCTGGTGACCGCCGCCTTCTCGCATGGGATGCGCAACTTTGTGACCCAACCGCCTCGGCCGACCTGGGAGGGGGCGTTGGCCATCTATCACGCCCTGCCGCACGGCCTGCACGACGGGCTGGGGCAGCCAGTGCGCCCCGACTTTATTGTGGATATCGCCGCCACGCTGGCCGAGAAACGCGCCATGCTGGCCTGCCACCGCAGCCAGAAGGAGTGGCTCGACGTCAGCCAAGGGATGGATGCCTACCTGGAAGAGATGGCCGCCATGAGCGCCAGCGTCGGCCGTCTGGCCGGCGGACTGGCCTGTGCCGAAGGGTGGCGCCGCCATAGCAAACTGGGCTTTGCCGCGCCTGATTTCAATCCGTTGGAAACGTTACTAAAAGGAAAATGCCATGCCGCGTCCGCTGAGTAAACTCGCCCCCGCCTGGTGGGACTATACGACCTTGGACAAGGAGATCCTGGATGACGCCGCGCGTCTGAAACCCAAGGATCTGCTGCAGCTCTCCCGCCCGGGGTTCACGGTGAAGTTCTACGACACGGTCGAAGAGTTCTATGCGGCGGAGGCGCTGGAATACATTGTGGCTTGGAAGCAGGCCACCCCCGACAACCCCGCCGGCATCTGCGGCCCCATCGGCCCGACGGAGCAGTTGCCGCTGGTGGCGCGTATGGTCAATGCCATGGGGTTGAAGCTGACCAACGCCCATTTCTGGGGGATGGACGAGTGGGTGATCGACGGCCAGGCTGTGGAGGAATCGCACCCGCTTTCGTTTGCCCGCTGCGACAAGGCGATGTGCTTCAACCGCATCGAGCGCGCCCTGCGCATGC
>CAYSHQ010000558.1:0-1603 GCA_964430835.1 uncultured Lentisphaerales bacterium | reverse complement strand
ACCCGGTTCGTGTATTCCATCAGCAGGTGGAAGTGGCGGTATTGCGGATTGTGGCCGCGTGCGTAGAAATGCGGCGGGCAGTCGGGGTCGGGGAACTCCTTGGCCGAGAAGGCGTGGGGCACGAAGTTGTTGATCCCCCGGACCAGCAGGTGGTCGGTGATCCACTTCATCAGGCGCAGGCCGGCGGTCCAGCCGTAGGCGCCGAAGGCTTCGCACATGGCCCGGCCCTGCTTCTTCGGGTCAATGTGCGCGTGTGAGGCGCCGAGCTTGGCCAGGGCGTAGTGGTAGAACTCGCCGTCGGCCAGATCCCCGGACCAAGTGGGCCAATTGAACATGCGCTGGTCCAGGCCCGGCCGGATCTGGCCGAGCACCACGTCGATGCCGCCCATGGTCTGGCCGTCCATGGCGCGGAAGAAGTGTGGCACGCTGGCGCCGAGGCGCGTGTGGGCGTCGTTGTCCTCGATGATATGCCCGATGTAGTCCACGCCGCGTGCGGTGCACCAGGCACCGATCTGGCCGGCAAAGCATTCGCCGTACAGGCGGCTGACGAGGTTCATGTAGGCGTAACGCACCGCCGGTGTTGAGGGGCCGAGGTCGTGCCATAGCCCGGGCAGGCTGGTGACGACATCGCCGCCGAATTCGCGCGCGAGTTCCGTCAACAGGTCCTTCCGCCACGGCAGCACCAGGCCGCACCGGCCGAGGGAGACGTTGTAGAGCCCGCCGCCGTTGCCAATGTTGGGCTCATCACTGAAAAAGCCGGCAAAGGTCTCGCCGAAATCCGCCATGTAGCGCGCATAGTGCGGCTCATACACCGCCTCGATCAGCACGCGGGCTGAGGCGCGGTCAATGGGGTTGAGGTAGTTGGGGTCGCCGCCGCCCAGTGGCGTTTCGACGATCAGGCAGATGCGCCAATGGCCGGCCGGTATGTCCCAGAACAGCCGTCCGTCGGCCACCTGCGCGGTCAGATCCAGAGGCGGCGCTCCGGCCGGAACGCCGGTGGGGGCCAGCGGCAGGGCCACCACGGCCAGCAGGCGGTCCTCCGTGGCGAACTTCCAGCCGTTGCCCGCTGTCGGCGCACGCAGCCACTGCTCGATCAGCACGGAGGCCCCCGTCTGCGGGCCTACGACGTCGAGAGACCGCTCGGAGAGGTAGATCTTCCTGTGCTCCGGGTATTTGTCCCGGATCCAGCCGTTGGCAAAGCCCGTGGGGAAGTGGGCGTCATCCAGCACCCAGACCTTCATCCCCCGGCGGCGCGCCTCGTCCATGATGATGTCCATATCCTGCCACCACTTTGGGCCGCAGAAGTCCGGGTGCGGCCGCGACTCTACGCATACCGCGCCAATGGAAGCCTCGTGGATGCGTGCCATCTCCTCGCGGAGCACCGCCTCACTCTCGCCATGCTGCCAGAAGAAATGCAGCAGGTAGTTGCCGCCGCGGTTATCTAGAATAGCTTGTATGCGTGGGTTCATGGCGATATATCGGCCTTGTGCTCCTGCGCATGCGCCATCGGATCCCGGCGTCTACGCCGGCGTGGCCAGTTGCATTCTTTTCAAGATGAATAAAGGCGCTTATAGTATCTGCCCGACAGAAGATGGGTCAAGCC
>CAYSHQ010000557.1:0-1612 GCA_964430835.1 uncultured Lentisphaerales bacterium | reverse complement strand
AGACCGAAGAACCCGGGATATCCCCATAATCTTCCTCTCTTCGCTTTGCACGCAGAAAGAACAAGTTTTATTGCACGAACGCTCCGATCGGGATCTGATCATGGCCAAGCCGTTCCAACTCGCCACGTTTCTGGCTGTGATTCGGCAACTCGTTGCCTCCACCGACCACGGCGGCACAGCCGACAGTGGGCGTTTTGGGGCACGTGCATGCGAGTCAGGGGATACACGGTGCGCGTACGGCACGTGCCGACCAAACCAAGAATTAACGGGACGTTAATAAACACGCAACACCGCACCGGTATCTTCGCACACGTACAGATCGAAGCCCTATCTCCTGGATATGCCGCTGATGGTATCGAGAGGGCAGGCCAGCACAGCACGCTCCTGCAGGCGGCTGGCAGGCGCAAGGGCAAATGATTTATGCGGCACGTAAGTAGCTCCGGGTTGTGGGGCCAACGCGTTTCTCACCCGGCCGAGTGGCCGGGTGCCGCACCAATGGGGCGATTAGTAGTCGCGGCGGGGCAGGCTAACAGCAGCGTAAGGTGTCTTTAGCCAGTCCGGCGTGCGAAAGTAGAGGTAGCAGTACGAGATGTTGCGTGCAACTTCCAGCGCTATGCAGGCCCCGCTGCACGCGAACGAGGCGGCTGTGGGGGATTCACACCGGCCGCGCCATTGCCGGACCATTTGGATTTCGGACGTGCATCTCGGCTGGCGCGCCTGCGAGGCTGAACGGTTGCTGGACTTTCTCAAAAACCACGATGCCGACAACTGGTACTTGGTCGGGGACATGGTCGACGGCTGGGCGCTCAAGCGCTCCTGGTACTGGCCTCAAGTGCACAACGATATCGTCCAGAAGTTGCTGCGTAAGGTCCGCAAGGGTGCCCACGTGGTTTGCATCCCAGGGAATCACGATGAATTCCTGCGGAACTTTGCGAGCCATGAGTTTGGCGGCATCACGATCCAGACCGAAGTCTATCACACCACGGCCACCGGCCGACGGCTGTGGGTACTGCACGGCGATGCGTTTGACAGTGTCATTCATTTTGCCCCCTGGCTAACATCCATTGGCAATAATGGCTACGACGCGATGATTCTGGTGGGGCGCCAAATCAATCGCCTGCGGCGCTGGTGCGGCGCGCGGGAATGGTCGCTCTCGGCCTTTGTCAAGGGGAGCGTGAAGGACATTGTCCGATTTGTCTCCGACTATGAAAGCGCGCTCGTCCGCGAAGCGCGGCGACACGGGGTTGACGGCGTGGTATGCGGTCATATCCACAAAGCTGAAATGCGCTGTATCGAAGGCATGGATTACTACAATACGGGGGATTGGGTGGAGAATTGCACGGCCATCGTGGAGCACGTTGACGGGCGGATGGAGATCGTGCGCTGGCCCCCGGCGCCGGCGGAAGGAAGAAACGCATGAATAGCGGACATGTTGTCGGCCGCACGCGGACGCAAGCTGCGGCGTTGCTCGCGTGGCTGCTGCTGGTAGCCTATCTCTTTGCGCAGACCGAGATCCAGATCGAAGGGGCGCGTGGCTGGGCCGCGGGGTTGCCCACCTGGCGCATCGCCGGCCACCCCGTTTTGAGCGCGCTATTCGGGGGGCGCGAGGTAA
>CAYSHQ010000556.1:0-1622 GCA_964430835.1 uncultured Lentisphaerales bacterium | reverse complement strand
AGACGGTGGACCGGCTTGCCGCGCTCGCGGCGCGGGTGAAGTAGGCGCAGAAAGAAGAGGATGGGCAAATGAGCCAATCGCCACCGTTCAAGGGTCTGCTACATCCGGGTGCCAATCGCGGCCAATGGCACGGTAAGCAGTACTATTACGGATTGCACTACGATCTGCACGCGGGTGAGCAGGACCGCGATTTGGGGACGCGGTGTTCGCCCCGCGAACTCAAGCCGCTCCTGCAGATGATGGCGCCGGATTTTGTGCAGACCGACTGCAAGGGGCATCCGGGCATGACCAGTTGGTTTTCCAAGACTCCCGAAGCCACGGTGTCTCCCGGCGTGGTCAAGGATGCCATGCGGCAATGGCGCGCCGCAACGCGTGAGCTCGGCATGCCGCTGCACTGCCACTACTCCGGCATTTGGGACGCGGCCGCAGGCGCGAAGCATCCTGAGTGGGCCATTCGGGGCTCGGATGGCAAGCCGATCGGCGCGCCCATCGATGCGTCCGGCGAGCGGACCGATCAGCGGATGTGCCCGCGCGGGCCGTATCTCGAGAAGCTGATGCTGCCGCAGATGATCGAACTCGTTGACAGGTACAAGGTTGACGGCTTCTGGATTGACGGCGATCTGTGGGCCATGGAGCCCTGCTACTGCAAGCTTTGCCGCACGGCCTGGAAGGCGGTCACAGGAATTGCCGAGCCGCCGGTCGACGAGCAGGATCCGAACTGGGTCCGTTGGTGGAATTTCACCCGCGAGAGCTACGAAGCCTATGTGACGCGCTACTGCGATGCTGTGCATGCGCACAAGCCCGGTGTGCTCGTTTGCTCCAACTGGCTGCAGACGTTCAAGAACCCGGGCGAGCCAAAGGTGCCCACGGACTGGATCAGCGGCGACAACGCCTGGGTCTGGGGCCTCGACGGCAGTCGTTGCGAGGCGCGTTTTCTATCCACCCGCGGCAAGCACTGGGATATCATGCTCTGGGCCTTCACCTGTTCGCACGGTATGGGGTTGCCGGATTCCCCCTGGGTGGCCAAGCCCGCTGAGATGTTGATGCAGGAGGCGGCTGTCCTGCTGGCCTTTGGCGGACATGTCCAAATTTACGAGAACCCCCCGGGGCTGCGGGACGGGCGACTGATACCCTGGCGACAGAAACGTTGGGGGCAGGTGGGTCGCTTTATCAAGCAGCGGCGCACGGTGTGCCAGGGCACGGAGTCCATTCCGCAGGTCGCGGTCCTGCACTCGGAGCAGCACTTGTACAGCACGCCAACCGGCCGGAACCTGATGTGGGGCGTGGATGTGGCGCCGGTGCAGGGAGCGGTCTTCTCGCTGCTGGAAGCCCACTACGGTGTGGATATTCTGGACGAGTGGGCGCTGCTGCCGCGCCTGGCAGAGTTCCCGGTGGTCGTGGCGCCAGAGCAGGACAAGATGTCCGACACCATGGTTCGGGCTTTGCAGGACTATGTGCGCGGCGGCGGGCGCCTGCTCGTCTCGGGGGCTGCTGCCTTCGACCGGCTTGGCGGCGAGTTTCTGGGAGTGGCGGGCGGTGCGGTGGAGGTCAAGGCTACCTACCATGTGCCGGCGGGCGCCGGCGCAACCCCGTTCCACAGCGATCCCTGGCGACGTGTTGAG
>CAYSHQ010000555.1:0-1625 GCA_964430835.1 uncultured Lentisphaerales bacterium | reverse complement strand
AGAACTCGTGGCGGGGTTGCCGGTGAAGATTGACCTGTTGGATGTGAACGACCCAACCGGCACCTACCGGCCACCGGATGAGGCCGAGCGTAAGGCTTTTCGCGATGCGCTGCGCCAACATGTGCCGGCGCCGGTGGCCCGCCGCTACAGCGGCGGCGACGAGATCCAGGCCGCCTGCGGCATGCTGGCCGGTGGCCGGTAAGCGCGCGCAGTGCAGCGCCGCCCCCGGGGATGCGCCCTCGGTAATGGAAAATCGATGTCTGCATTTGCCCTGCGGGGGCGGGGGTGTTATACTGCGCGCATATTAATCGTTTTGGGTGGGTGTCTTTTGCATGGATGGGGGGGAGTATGGCACGTATTCTAGTCGTGGATGATGATTCGTCCATTTGTTCTCGGGTGTCCGGGTTTCTAGCGGCTGCGGGGTATGAGGCCGACTTGGCGGCAGACGCGGAGGCCGCGAGCTGCCTGGCGGCGGAGTATGCGTTTGACTTGGTCCTGCTGGATGCGGACTTGACGGCCGGGGTGGACCTGATGCGGCGGTTTGCGCAACAGGGAACTGCCGCGCCTGTGGTGCTTATGACGGATCAGCCGGTGGTGCCGGTGTCGGTGGCGATTCGTCCCGGCGTATTCGATTATCTGGCCAAGCCCTTGGATCAGGAACAGCTCTTGCGGGTGGTGGGGCATGCGCTGAAGGCCAAGCACCGGCAGGAGGAGCAACACCGCAGCGAGCTTTCCAGCCAGCGATATCAGGCCCTGCTGGAGGAGTTGGTGGAGGAGGGCTCGCGTTCCCTGGAGCGGACCATGGCGGAGCTGCGGACGGTGCGGGGGAGGATGCAGCAGCAGGAGCGCTTGACGGTGCTCGGGCAGATGGTGGGCGGCATCGCACACGACTTCAACAATGTGCTGGCCCCTATTATCGGTCTGCCGACCATGCTGCTGAAAAACCCGAATCTACTGGAGGATAAGGACGAGGTTGCGACCGCCTTGCAGGAGATTCAGCTGGCGGCGCAGGATGCGCAGGAACTGGTGCGGCGGTTGCGCGAGTTTTACCGTCCCAATGAGCAGATGCCGTTCCAGGTTGTGCCGGTGGCGGACCTGCTGTCCAGTGTACAGGCCGTGACACGTCCCGTTTGGCAGCAGCAGGCGCAGACGTTCGGTAAGCAGATCCGGGTGGTGGTGAATGGGGAGGACCAGGCGCTGAAGGTCAATGGCAATGCGACGGCACTGCGGGAGATGTTGATTAACCTGGTCGTAAACAGCGTCCATGCCATTGGCCAGCATGGGTTGATTGAGCTGACGGCCAGGGAGGAGGACGGCTGGGTGGTGCTGCGGGTCAGTGACACGGGGGCGGGCATGACGAACGAGGTGCAGCGGATGTGTTTTGAGCCATTCTTCTCCACCAAAGGGGCGCAAGGAACGGGGTTGGGGTTGGCCATGAGCCATGAGATTGTACAGCGGCATGGCGGGCAGATTACGGTGAGTAGCGAGACCGGGCAGGGGACGGTGTTTACCATTCGGCTGCCTTATCTGACGGCTCTGTCCGACGGGAGTGGGTGCCAGGCGGCGGATGTGAAGGAGGCGGTCGTGTCCGGCACGTGCTGGTGAGGGTGCGATTTTCCCTGTTT
>CAYSHQ010000554.1:0-1631 GCA_964430835.1 uncultured Lentisphaerales bacterium | reverse complement strand
GTCGGTGATGAGCGCGACGCTTTCGCCCAGTCCGGCACCCATGATGTAGGACGTGGGCGCCAGCATCTCCTGCATCCCCGGCCCGCCGCGCGGCCCCTCGTAGCGGATCACGACCACGTGCCCGGACTTTACCTTGCCCGCCAGGATCCCTTCGCAAGCCTCCTCCTGGGAGTTGAAGCAGATCGCCTGCCCTTCAAAGTTCAGCATCTTGGCCGAAACCCCCGCCTTCTTCACGACCGCCCCCTGCTCCGCCAGGTTGCCAAACAGAATCGTCAGCCCGCCATCCTTGGAATAGGCGTTGGCCACCGTACGAATCACCTGCTCGTCGCGCACCACCGCATCCGCGATATTCTCGCCCAGCGTGCGCCCCGTCACCGTCTGGCAGGAGGTATCCAGCAACCCCGGCAGATCCGCGATGCGCTTCAGAATGGCCGACACCCCGCCGGCCGCCTCCACATCCTCAATGTGGTACGAACACGAAGGGGAGACCTTGCAAACATTGGGGCAGCGCTGCGAAATCTGATTGATGCGTGCGAGATCATAGGTCACGCCGGCTTCGCGCGCGATCGCCAGCGCGTGCAACACGGTGTTGGAACTCCCGCCCATGGCCATGTCGAGCGCAAAGGCGTTGTCCAGCGCAGCCCGCGTCACCAAACTCCGCGGCAGCGGCCCCCCTGCGCGGGCCATCTCCACAATGCGCGTGGCAGCCTGCCGCCAGAGCTCGCGCCGGCGCGGATCCGTGGCCAGAATCGTACCATTGCCCGGCAAGGCCAGCCCCAGCGCCTCGCAGAGGCAGTTCATCGAGTTGGCCGTGAACATGCCGGAACAGGAACCGCACTCCGGACAGGCCTTCGCCTCCACCTCCTCAAGCTGCGCCTCCGTCACGCGGCCATTCTTAAAGCCGGCCACGGCCTCAAAGACGCTGATCAGGTCCACCACCTTGCCGTCGGACAGCCGGCCGGCGCGCATCGGACCGCCGCTGGCAAAAATGGTGGGTACATTGGCGCGCAGCGCCCCCATAACCATCCCCGGCACAATCTTGTCACAGTTCGGCAGGCAGATCACGGCGTCAAAACAGTGCGCCTTAATCATCGATTCCACCGAGTCGGCAATCAGCTCGCGGCTCGGGAGCGAGTACTTCATGCCATCATGCCCCATGGCCACGCCATCGCAGATGCCGATGGTGTTGAATTCAAACGGCACCCCCCCGGCCTCACGAATGCACTCCTTGACCCACTCCGCCACGCGGTTCAGGTGACAGTGCCCGGGGATAATCTCCACAAAGGAGTTGCAGACGCCGATGAACGGCTTGCTAAAATCCTCGGACTTCACCCCCGTCGCGCGCAGCAGGCTGCGGTGCGGAGCACGTTGAAAACCATCCTTCACGGCGTCGCTGATCATCGTTCCATCTCCTGTGGCAGGTGCACATCCGTCCGGCCATCCAGCGGCCCGCGCCACGCGGGCCGCTGGATGGCCGGAAACTCCTCTTGCGCGGCTTGGCGGCGCATAGAATCACCTGTTTAGGCCGGAAATGCAAGCAAGACTGGCTACCTGCGCTGCACCGTTGACTTCCCGCTCGTATTCTCGTATCTTTTCCCCGTCCCAAGCCGGAGGGGTGGCAGAGCCCGGTT
>CAYSHQ010000553.1:0-1632 GCA_964430835.1 uncultured Lentisphaerales bacterium | reverse complement strand
GTGGCGCAGGTGGCCGCAAAACGCTCGCTGGCGTAGCGGGCGGTGGCGTCGTCCTGCTTCAACCGGGCCATCCGCTCCAGTGCCCGCAGCGCGCTCAGGAAAAAATTCACCTCATAGAAGTTCGTCTGCGGCCGCTGGTTTTCCTGATAGAAAGCTGCCACGACCGCGGGATCCTGCGTGGTCACGGTGTAGACCCATTCCTTCAAATTGGCCTTGCTGAAGAAACTGCCGACCTTGTCGTCTGACCCGCCCTCCCACAGGTTCCGCCACTCCACGATGCCGTCGTGATCGCCGTCGCGGTGGTCATAGACGTTGCGCAGGTAGCGCCGAACCTTCTCCCAGACCGTCCCCCCCTCGCCCGCCGGCTCGTCCAGAATCGAGGTGTCGCCGGTCTGTGCCACATATTCCCCCAGCGCCGTGACAAACATCGGCACGCCGTGCGAGAAGAAGCCTGAGTCCCCGGGGTTGCCGAGGCAGCGGATGCCGGTGGCATGCAGGTACCAGCAGACCGTGCCATCCGCACCCACGGCCGTGCGCACATACTCGACCAGGCATTTGCGCACCAGGTGGTGGCGATTCGTGTGCGACAGCCCGAACAGCGCCTCGCCACCGTCGTTGATCCAAACGCCGAACCAGATCGTCTTGTCCGGTGCCACGTAGGCCTTGAGATCATTGAACGGCAAGTCATACACATTGACCAGCGTCACGCACCACTGCCAGTACTGGCGCCGCACGATCTCCTCAGCGGAATAGGTGACGGCGGTACCGTCGGGTTTCTTCCAAGTGTGGCCGCTGGGGAGCTGTGCCACGGGACAGGAGGTGAGGTAATCCTCCCAGGCCATGCGGCTCTCGTGGCGCGCGCGGGCGGGATCGGTGAAGATCGCGTCGGCCTCGGCCAGCGCCTGGGCTTGGTCTACGTGGAAAGCCATCGCCAGCCGCAGCGTGCCATCGGCCGCCGGGGCGAGGTCGAAACCGCCCCCCTCGCGGGCATGCAGCTCCCCCGCGTACCGGAAGACCACGGTGTAGGCGCCGTCGCTCCAAACGATCCTACCCGGCTGCTGCGCCGCGTCAAAGCGGATCCCGGCCGCGGCAAAGCGCCCGGTCTCGGCCCGGGACAAGATCGATAGCCGGGCTGCGGGCGGCAACTTCGCCTCCAGGACGGCGCCATAGCGCTCCCAGGGGAGAATCAGGGCCAGCTCACCACCAGGCACGCTGACTTCGACGCCGTCCGGACGGTACGCGCAAGCGGTCGGTTTTCCAGCCCCCGCCAGTTTCAAGCCGAAGAACGTCCGCACGGCGGCAGGCGGTTCCCGGTTGGCCGCTGGCGCGCCGGCCTGCTGCTTCGCCTCATCCAGTGCGATATCGCTAAGCGCCGCTGCGTCAAGGAGCGCCACCTTCCACTGGTCGCATTCTCCCGTGTTGATCGGAGCGGTGCGGAAGACGAAAGACCCTGCCGCGTCCACCTCCTCGGCCACCCAGCGCAGGTTTCCCAGCCAGTGCCGCGGAGCAATAAAACTTTCGCGGCGATCAATCAGTGTCTCGTAGATCATAAAGGGATCAGAAGTTGCTTTTTAGTTCGCTCCGGTTGGCCCCAGCCCACACGGGCCGAAAGCAGGCCGAAACCGATATGAC
>CAYSHQ010000552.1:0-1639 GCA_964430835.1 uncultured Lentisphaerales bacterium | reverse complement strand
TTGGGCGATGAGGGGGAGCGCTTCGCCGAACATGGCGCTGAGGCTGGTGGTGCCGGTGGCGGCCGTCAGCGCCGCCAGCGCCAGCAGGATGGCCGGCTCCGTGAAGGTGGCGAACTGCACTTCGCGGCTTCCGCCCATCCCCTCAAAGCTCGAGCCGGTGTCGAGCGCCGCGGCCACGGTGCTGAACCGCGCCAGCGCCAGCAGGCCGAGCAGGAGGAACAGGCTCCCTTCGCAGGTCAGCGGGGCTGGCACCCCCGGCGCCGGCAGCAGGAGCAGGGCGAGGAGCAGCGCGGCCAGCGACAGGCAGGGCGCGAAGCGGAAGACCCAGCTGGTGGTCCTGCTGTAGACCGCCCCTTTGCGCAGCAGCTTCCACAGGTCGTAGTAGAGCTGGCAGACGGGCGGGCCGCGCCGGCCGGCCACCATGGCCTTGGTGCGGTTGGTGACCCCCGGCAACAAGGGTGCCAGGAGCAGGGCGCATAGCACGGGCAGCAGGGAGTGGTAGCCGGGCTCCATGATCTTTCCTTACCTCATTTTCCAGACCAGCAGGGTGAGCAGGGTCAGGACGATCGCCAGGATATAGAAGTTGAGCCGGCCGTGCTGGATCCATTGGATGCGTCCCAGCAGGTTCTCCAGGTTCCGGAAGAGGGGGCGGTAGAGACGCTCCTCGTAGAGGTCCGGCGTCTCGCTGGCAAAGGTGGATTGCGCGGGGAAGAGGCCGCGCGGCGGCAGGAAGCGGCGGCGGGCGGCCAGGATGGCGCCGGCCAGGCGCAGCAGCGGCTGGGCAAACGAGGAGGACGAGTATTGCATGCGGGGGGTGGGCGCGGCATAGCCGCAGTCCCACGTCACGCTCTCCGCCACGTCGCGCCCGCCGAGTAGGGCGCGGCGCAGGGTGTTCAGGAGTAGTGCCAGCAGCAGGACACCCGCCGCCAGCAGGGAGACGCTCTGCATGGTGCCGGTCAGAGGGGCGATGTTCTCCAGCAGGTCAGCCGTGCCGTCGGCCTGGCGGGTCAGCAGGAGGCAGGCGGGCATCATGGCCTGCAGCAGCCAGGGGGCCGAGAGCCCCAGGGTGAAGCAGGTCGCCGCGAGCAGGAGCATGGGGATGCGCATGGCGGGGCCGGCTTCCACCGCGGCCGCACCCGCCGCGTGGCGCGGTTCACCCAGGAAGACCAGGCCGAAGGTGCGCACAAAACAGGCGAGCGCCAAGCCGCCGGTCAGCGCCAGCGCGGTGACCGTCACCAGCCCGGCGGTGCAGGCTTCTGAGGAGGCCGGGTCAATCAGGGTGTACAGGGGGGAGAGCCCGCCGAGGAAGAGGAGGAGTTCGCTGATCCAGCCGTTGCCGGGGGGGAGGGCGCAGATGGCCAGGGCGCCGGCGAGAAAGGCGTTCCCGGTCCAGGGCATGCGCCGCAGCAGGCCCCCCAGCCGGTCCAGCTCGGCTGTGCCGGTGGCCTGGAGCACGGCGCCGGCGTTCAGGAAGAGCAGGCTCTTGAATACGGCGTGATTCAGCATGTGCAGGCAGGCGCCGGCAAAGCCGAGCGTCGCCAGGATCGGGTTTTCGGTTGTGATCCCCAGCAGGCCGAGCCCCATCCCCATGCTGATGATGCCGATATTCTCCACGCTGGAGTAGGCCAGCATGCGCTTG
>CAYSHQ010000551.1:0-1648 GCA_964430835.1 uncultured Lentisphaerales bacterium | reverse complement strand
ACACCTTGTTTCGGGGTTTCGTCTTTGCTGCGGAAGGTACTCCCGGCGCTGTTCTGCCGTGCAGGGGGTGGCGTTGGGGCTTTACGGCCAGCCATCGAAAAGGCTATTATAGCCACATGACAACGGCCTCCATTTCGACCACCAAGAATCATTTGAGCGCCCTGCTAGATCAGGTGCGGCACGGGCAGCGTGTGCTCATTACGGATCGCGGTGTTCCGGTGGCTATGCTGGTACAGCCGGACGCTGCTGCTGACGCCGACTCCGATGGGCGGATCCAGCGTTTGCGGCGCATGGGCATCATCACCGGCGGCAGCGGCCACATTGATCTGCAGGCTTTGGGGCGCCCAGAGCGGCTGGGCGGCGGGGCAGACAGCCTCTCCCGCGCGCTGCAGCAGGAGCGCGAGGAGTCGCGATGACGTTCTGGGATAGTTCTGCCCTGGTGCCCGTATTGAATGAGGAGTCCCGTTCGCTCGAAGTGCGGAAATGGGCAGCGCTCGATACGATCGTGGTGGCTTGGCATACGCGCGTTGAAGTCTTCTCAGCGCTTGCGCGCCTGCACCGCGAGGGATCGATCAGCGAAGCCTGTTTGGGTCGACACCTCGCCAAACTGGAGCGGATGGCTTCCGCATGGATCGAAATTCAGCCGCTGGAAGACGTACGCTGCACCGCCATGCGCCTTCTGCGCACGCACGTTTTGCGTTCACTGGATGCCCTGCAACTGGCCTCCGCCTGGTTCGCTGCCGAAGGGCGGCCTGATACGCTGGACTTTGTCTGTTTCGACGCGCGCCTCGCCTCCGCCGCGCAGCGCGAAGGGTTCCGCGTGCGGGGGTAAGGAGCATGCGATGGCACCCGATCATAAGGGGCCCACATTTTCTTGTTTTGCCTAGCGTCTTTCCGCGTTATCCTGTCTCCCCTCTCACCTGAACCCTGAACCCTGAACCCCGGACTCCCCCCATGACCGCTGACCAACTCCGCGACAAATACCTGAAGTTCTTCGAATCCAAAGGCCACCGGATCATCTCCGGTGCCTCGCTGATCCCGGAGAACGACCCCACCGTGCTCTTCACCACGGCCGGCATGCATCCGCTGGTGCCGTTCCTGCTGGGGGAACCGCACCCGGCCGGCCAGCGCCTGACCGACGTGCAGAAGTGCGTGCGCACCGGCGATATCGAAGCCGTGGGCGATTCCTCGCACCTCACCTTCTTCGAAATGCTCGGCAACTGGTCATTGGGCGACTACTTCAAAAAGGAAGCCATTACCTGGTCGTACGAGTTCCTGACCTCCAAGGACTATCTCGGCTTTGATCCGGCGCGCCTGAGCGTTACCGTCTTCGAAGGCGAAGGCAACGTGCCCAAGGACGAGGAATCCATCGCCTACTGGCAGGCCCTGGGGATCCCGACGGAGCGCATCCATGCGCTCCCCAAGGATGACAACTGGTGGGGCCCGGCCGGCCAGACCGGTCCGTGCGGCCCGGACACCGAGATGTTCATCGACACGGGCAAGGTGGCCTGCGCGCCGACCTGCCGCCCCGGCTGCCGCTGCGGCAAGTACCTCGAGATCTGGAACGATGTCTTCATGCAGTACAACAAGACAGCCGACGGCCGCTATGAGCCGCTCAAGCAGGCCAATGTGGACACCGGCATGGGCG
>CAYSHQ010000550.1:0-1653 GCA_964430835.1 uncultured Lentisphaerales bacterium | reverse complement strand
GAACGCCTGAAACCGGCTGCCGGAACACACTCCTGCTCGCCAGCGACCCCTCACTTGACGTAGAATCTCCCCTCGCATGTTCGACACCTTACAACCTGACATTTGGGACCTGATTCGGGATGTGACACAAATCCTCATCCTGGCCATGGCCCTGTACTATTTTTTCCGGTTGGTGCGCGGCACCCGCAGCGCCCAGATGATGCTGGGGCTGGGGCTGGTGCTGGTGGCCGTCATTGGTCTGACGCTGCTGGCCAAGCTGGAAGTGCTGGCCTGGATCCTCGGCACCCTCTCGGTCTATGTGGCAGTGAGTCTGGTGGTCATCTTCCAGCCGGAGATCCGGCGCGCGTTGGCCATGGTGGGCGGCGGCGCGCTGGTGGGTGGCGCGGGCACCTCGCACGTCCCGGTCGCCGAACGGCTGGTATCGATTGTGACCCGGCTGGCCGCCCGCCGCCATGGCGCGCTGCTGGCCATCGAGCGCGACATCGCCCTGAAGAGTTTCCTGGAATCCGGCGTACTGATTGATGCCCCGCTGGAGGAGGATCTGCTGCTGACCATCTTCTACCCGCGTACCCCGCTGCACGATGGCGGCGTCATCCTGCGCGGCGACCGGATCTTCGCGGCACGCTGCGTCTTCCCGCTCACCCAGCGCGCCGACCTGGATGGCGAACTCGGCACACGCCACCGCGCGGCCATCGGCTTGAGCGAGGAGACCGACGCCGTCGTGATCGTCGTCTCCGAGGAGACCGGTGCCATCAGCATTGCCCACGATGGCCGCCTCTTCCAGGCGCTGGGCCCGGATAAGCTGCGGCGCTATCTGGTGGCCCTGTTGCCGGAACGGCGCGTGCGCGACCTCGCCTGGCGCCGCGTGGTGGAGGATTTTGTCATCGGCGATAACCGCCGCCTGCGCGATATCGATGCGACCGGAGACCGCCATGCGCGTTGAACTCGCTTCCTTTCTGCACGGCCTGCTGACCGATATCCGCTGGAAACTGGCGGCCCTGTTGGTCGCCGCCATCGTCTTCTATGCCGTGCGCAGCAAGATCAGCGATACCGTCACACTCGTCGTGCCTGTGGAGGTGGAGAAGGAGCCGGGGCTGGCGGTGCTCAAGGCCGACCCGTTCTCCGTGCGCGTCACCTTCCGCGGCGCGTCCGCAGACTTGCAGCAATTAAACCTGCGGGAACCCCGCGTCATCCTGCGCCCCAAAGCCAATGATTCCGCCGATGCTGAGCGCGTGCGCATCCACCAGGGGGATGTGCGCGGGCAGCCACATGGCGTGCGCGTAGTGGGGTTCGACCAGGAAACCGTGCTGCTGACCTTTGACCGCCAGGAGGAGATGATGCTCCCCGTGGCACCACCCCCCGTGGAAGGCAAGCCGTTGCGCGGCCGGGTGGAACTCGACTACTCCCCCCGCTTTGTGCTGGTCAAGGGCGCGCACCGGCAACTGCTCGAATGGAAGGCCGCCGATTTTCATCTGCAGACCCAACCCGTGAATGTGGATGGCTGCGTGCAGAGCTTTACCAAGAGCGTGGATATCGCCACGCCGGGCGTCGCCTGGCAGGCGGAGGTGGAGCCGCGGCAGGTCTCCGTGAAAGTCAATATCGTCACCGAGCAGAGCACCCGCGAGTTGCGTGACTTCCCCGTGCTGGTGGCGG
>CAYSHQ010000549.1:0-1656 GCA_964430835.1 uncultured Lentisphaerales bacterium | reverse complement strand
TCTGGTATTTCTGGTACTTCGCGTTCATCGGCGCCTTCCTGCCGTACTTCGCGCTCTACCTGCAATCCCTGGGATTTTCAGCCGGCCGCATCGCCGTGCTGATGTCGCTCGGCCAGTTCATGCGCCTGCTGGCGCCCCTGCTCTGGAGCTGGCTGGCCGACAGCGGCGGGCAGCGGGTGCGCATCGTGGTCGTATCCACGGCGGCCTCGCTGGCGAGCTTTTCCGTGGTCTTTCTCACTGAGGATTTCCTGGGCCTGCTGATCGGGCTGGCAATACTGCATTTCTTTTGGAGCGCGTCGCTGCCCCTGGTTGAAGCCCTGACCCTGGGCCACCTCGGCGGCAAGCCAGAGAACTACGGACGTATCCGGCTGTGGGGTTCGGTGGGCTTCATCCTCACGGTGATGGGCGTCGGTCTGCTGCTCGACGTGGCCCCGATCCAGTCGCAGCTTTGGGTGAGTTGGATAATTCTGGTCGGTACGCTACTGAGCGCGCTGACGCTGACCGAGGTCAAGGGGCACGGTAGCCATCCGACCGGTCCGATCGGGGAGGTGCTGCGCCAGCGCAAGGTGGTCTTCCTGATGGCCTCGGCGATGCTTATGACCGCCGCCCACGGTGCGCTTTACGTCTTCTATTCCATCCACCTGGTGAACCAGGGCTACGGCAAAACCCTGGTCGGCTTCCTGTGGACCCTGGGCGTGGTTGCAGAAATCTTCGTCTTTCTCTGGATGCCGAGGATTTCGCTGCGCTTTTCGCTGCGATCCATCCTGCTGGCGTGCTTCGCGCTGGCGGTGTTTCGCTTCCTGGTCATCGGCTGGGGCGTGGCTTTC
This sequence comes from uncultured Lentisphaerales bacterium, assembly GCA_964430835.1. Taxonomy (GTDB): domain Bacteria; phylum Verrucomicrobiota; class Kiritimatiellia; order RFP12; family CAIWXQ01; genus CAIWXQ01. The sequence goes on along the minus strand of CAYSHQ010000549.1, from coordinate 829 downwards.
CTCGGGTTGCTGGTGTTGGCCCAACTCCTGCATGCGGCGAGTTTTGGCGCCCATCACGCGGCCACCGTGGCGGCTCTCAACCACTGGTTCGCGCCGGGCCAGCAGGCGCGCGCGCAAGCGCTCTACGGCAGCATCGCCTACGGTGCCGGTGGCCTGGGCGGGGCCTTGCTCGCCGGCTGGATGTGGGAAGGTGCCGGTCCGGCGTTGAGCTACACCGCCTCGGCGGGTCTTGCGCTAATCGGTCTGGCCCTCGTCTGGCATGGGGTTCCGGGTGATTCGGAGCAGGCGCCTGTGCGATAATTGCGGGCTCTATTCGCAGCACAGAACATCATGGCAAGAACGCTCTACGAAAAGCTCTGGGACAGCCACGTGGTCCACGTCGAAGACGACGGCACGGCGCTGCTCTATATCGACCGCCATCTGGTGCACGAAGTCACCAGCCCGCAGGCCTTCGAAGGGCTCAAACTGGCCGGGCGCAAGGTCTGGCGCGTCAGTTCCATCGTCGCCACGGCCGATCACAACACGCCGACTTCGCACTGGGAGCAGGGCATCACCGATCCGGTTTCGCGCCAGCAGGTCGAAACGCTGGATGCCAACATCCGTGAATCCGGTGCGCTCGCCTATTTCCCGTTCAAGGACAAGCGCCAGGGCATCGTCCATGTCGTCGGCCCCGAGAACGGCGCCACCTTGCCCGGCATGACCGTGGTTTGCGGCGATTCGCATACCTCGACCCACGGTGCTTTCGCCTGCCTGGCCCACGGGATCGGCACCTCAGAAGTCGAGCACGTGATGGCAACGCAGTGCCTGTTGCAGAAGAAGTCGAAGACCC
>CAYSHQ010000548.1:1379-1666 GCA_964430835.1 uncultured Lentisphaerales bacterium | reverse complement strand
ACCGAACTGCTACCGACCGCAGTCGTTTGCAGTCGATGGTGATCGACCCCGCATCACGGCTTCCCCGGCCTCCGCCCGAACAGCTTGCTCGCCAACTTCCCGGCCACGCCGCGGATTGTGTCCCGCAACTCCTCGCAGCGCAGAGCCAGCGCCGCCAGCGCGTAGGCCGCATACCCCACCGTGAGCGGCACGAACACCTCCAGCAGCCGCACATGCAGCCGCGTCCCGCCCACGTGCTGGCGGACCAACTGCAGCGTCAGCCACGCACAGACCGTGGCGATGCCGGT
>CAYSHQ010000548.1:0-1369 GCA_964430835.1 uncultured Lentisphaerales bacterium | reverse complement strand
GCGATGAGCAGTTTCAGCAGCGGGCGCCACACTCCCTGCATTCCGGACTGACCGGTCTGGCGCCGCAGGAAGTGGAAGAGCAGGATCAGGTTCACCGCCGATGCAATGCTGGTGGAGAGCGCAAGCCCGCCCTGCCGCAACGGCCACATCAGGATCAGGTTCAGCCCCAGGTTCAGCGCCAGGCAGCCGTAGACGATGCGCACCGGGGTCCGCGTGTCCTGCCGTGCAAAAAAGGCGGAGGCCACCGTCTTCACGCAGGCAAAGAAGGGAATACCGGGGAGGTACCACACCAGGGCCGAGTAGGTGGCCTCGGTACTCTCGACGCTGAACGCGCCGCGCTCGAAACAGAGGCGCAGGATCTCGTGGCCCAGCACGCCGAACATCGCCACCATGGGCAGGCACATGAACAGGACCTGCCGCAGGGAGTAGCGCATGTTGTCGAGCATGTCCTGGTGATCGCCGCGCGCAAAAGAGCGCGCCATGGATGGCAGCGCCACCACGCTCGACGCCACACCGAACAGTCCCACCGGGAGGTAGACGATGCGCTGGCTGTAGTAGAGGGCGGACGTGGCGACGCTGCCAAGGAGCACGGCCAGGAAGCGGTCCACCACGATGTTGATCTGCGCGGCGCTGGTGGCGATCACCGCCGGCGCCATGAGCGCCGCGATCCTGCCGACTTCCGGTGTGCGGAAACTCGGCTTGAAACGGAAGCGCAGTCCCTGCCGGCGGAACACCCACAAGTGCAGCGCGAGATGCAGGACCCCCGACGCCAGCACCGCCGGAATGAGCAGGAGGATTCCCTGCTCCGGCGCCGCCGCGCACCAGCGCCAGGCCATCAGTGCCGCGCCGATCATCAGGACGTTCATGAGCAGCGGCTTCAGCGCCGGCACCGCAAAATGCCGCAGGTTGTTCATCGCCCCGGCGAGGGCGCCCGCAGCGCAGATGAGGATGGCGTACGGCATGAACCCGGGCAGGAGCTTGCTCACCAGGCCCGCGATCGCCATGAACTCCGTGAAGTGCGTCAGGAACCGTTCCGCCAGCGCCGGACTGAGCCAGCGGTGTGCCAGGCCGGGGACGTAGCCGAGCAGGCTGCCGATGGCCAGGGACAGCAGGATCACCACCAGTACAATTCCCGTGAGAATGACCGCCAGTACCGAGACCACACGGCAGGCGGTGTCCCACGCCTCCACTTTGCCCTTGCGCTCGAGGCTCCCCGAGCACACCGGCACGAAGGCATTGGAGAAGGTGCCTTCGACAAAAATGTCTTTAAAAGGATCTGTAAAGCTATTTTTCTTATTGTTAGTAATTTTTTCATGAACCAGTCGTTTGTTAATTTAAATTTGCAGCATAATAAACAGACATGATTCTT
>CAYSHQ010000547.1:0-1676 GCA_964430835.1 uncultured Lentisphaerales bacterium | reverse complement strand
CGGCACGCGGCGGGTGTTGCGTGTACGGGCGTGGCGGATGGGTGATGGTGCGACAGCCGGCAGGGGCATGCGCGTGCGTTGTCGGTGTCCCGCGTTGTCCTGAGCGTGGGTTCGCTCAGCGGGCCAGGCGGCAACTCGACACAGCACGCGGGGTGCCGACTTAAAGAAACCGCAACGTTGCGGTTTTTTTGACGGAGCGGCAAAGTGCCTGCCCGGCACCTGCCGGCGGCTACGGCGGGTCCGGCGGCCCCGCCCTACCTCCCATGCGTGGTTCATGCACCGGAACCCTGAACCCTCGCTTGCCGGCCCATCGGCCCGGGGCAGCCATGCTCCTGGTAGGGGCCGTCGCAAATCCCATTGCGTTGGCGGGGCGGGCTGGTAAACTATGCGCACCTTGTATCTCTTCCGTACGGGCTCTTGCTAATCACCAGGCAACGCGGGAGTCAGGGTGAAGGATGCCAGGGTTCAGACCGCAAACGCCACCTGAACCCCGACCCCTGAACCCTCCGCTTACATAAACCGAAGGTTTTGCAAGCGCCTCGAACACCAGAACCCAACAGGACTAGCCATGAAACAGTACGGTTACTTTGATGATGCCGCCGCCTCGTACGTCGTCACCACACCGCAGACGCCGCGCCCCTGGATCAACTACCTGGGCAACCGCCGCCTGCGTGCGTTTGTCAGCCACAATGCCGGGGGGCTGCTCTGGCACATGGAACCGTACTCGCGCCGCATCACGCGCTATCACTACACAGCCGCGCCGGGTGACCGCCCGGGGTTCTACCTCTACGTGCGCGACCGCCGCACCGGCTCCGTTTGGAACCCGCACTTCGCCCCAAGCTGCACCGCACTGGACAGCTTTGTCTGCCGCCACCGGCCGGGCGTGACGGAGTTCGTCGCGGCCAAAGATGGCGTAGAGGTCCGCTTCACGCTCGGCATCCCGCCGACGGATGACGTGCTGCTGTGGCAGGTGTCGGTGCGCAACACTGGCACCGTCGCGGCCGACATCCAACTGGTCAACTTCATGGAGTTCGGCCTGCTCGAGTTCATGCGCGAAGCGTTGGGGTGGTGCTACCTCAAGAACCAGTTCGAATTGCGCTACGATCCTGAACTCGGCGCGATCCGCTACAACTACCATGTTTTCGAGGCCCCCTTCTCGCCGGCCATGCTGATCGGCTGCAGCGAGCAGCTCAGTGGCTGGGAGTGTTCGCGCGAAGCCTTTATCGGCAAGAGCGGCAGCTACGAATCGCCCTGCGCCCTGCGCCCCGGCGCGGAACTCAGTAACTCCGACCTGCCGCTGGGCGGCCATGCCTGCGCCGTACAGGGCGTTAACGTGCGCCTGGCCCCGGGCGCCGAAAAAGCGCTCGGCTTCACCTTCGCCCTGGCCGATAAGTGGCCGCAAGCCGAAGCGCTGATTCGCAAATACCAGAGCGCGCAGGCCGTCGCCGATGGCATCGCAGCGATCGACGCCTTCTGGCGCGAACGCCTGCAGGCCACCACCGTGGCCACCGGCGACGACGTGGTGGACCGCATGGTCAACACCTGGATCCCCTACAACTGCATGGTGGCACTCGACCTGGCCCGCACCATCTCCACCGACCACATGGGGACCGACGGGCTGCGCTACCGCGACACCACCCAGGACGCCATGGCCGTGGCCAACCTGGACCCCGCCT
>CAYSHQ010000546.1:0-1687 GCA_964430835.1 uncultured Lentisphaerales bacterium | reverse complement strand
ATGCGCTTGGCTTCCGCGCCCACGGCCAGAATGCGCTTGGTGCCTTCCTGAATCTCCACCACCGACGGCTCCCGGATCACAATACCCCGGTCCTTGACATAGACCAGCGTATTGGCCGTGCCCAGGTCAATGCCGATATCATTTGTAAACAAACTCAGGAATTTATTCCACATTGCACAGGTCTTTCCGTGAACGCACCAAGCACTCCTGTAAAGAAATGCAAAGCGTCTTGTACAACGCTACAGATCCCCCCCCCCGGTCAAGCAGAAAGGGGCGGCGGCAGCGGGGTTGCGCCAGCTGCGGCACCGCTCCGCCCCCCCCGTGACCGCGCCAGCTGCTCCTCGACACAGGCCATGAGTCGCGCCGGATTCACCGGTTTGGAGAGATAGATGCTCTGATCACCCAGCTCGGCGCGCAACTGGGCCTCGACCGGCGAGACTAGGGCGGTCAGGAAGACGATCGGGGTCTGCGCCAGCGCGGGGTCCGCCTGGACAGCTTGCGCCAGCATGCTGCCATCCTGCCCCGGGATCACCATGTCCAACAGGACCAGATCCACCGCCGAGGTGCGCAACAGCGCCAGCGCGTCCGGCACCGAATACGCCGCCAGCACCTCGTACCCCTTGCTGCGCAGCATCAGCTGCATCAGGGCCACAAAGCTCGCATCATCATCGACTAACAGGATTCTGGCACTCATGACTCGTCCGACTCCCTCTCCCCGGTCCGTAGTAGGGCAAACCAGCAGGTGGCCCCCTGTCCGGGTGCGCCCTGCGCCCAGATCCGTCCGCCATGCAGATGCACAATCCGCCGTGCCAACGCCAGGCCCAACCCCAGCCCGGCAAACGCGTTCACCGGATGCAGCCGCTGGAACGGCCGGAAGAGCTTATAAGAGAGCGCCGGATCAAACCCGACCCCGTTGTCGCGCACAAAAAAGGCCGCCGCGGCCGCATCCCAGCCCACAGAAACCTCGGCTACCGTCCGCACCTGTGTGAATTTCCAGGCATTCGCCAACAGCACATCCACCAGCTGCCGCAGCTGCGCCTCATCCCCCCGCGTCGTCAACCCGGGAGCAACGCATAGCCGCACGTGGCGCGCCGGTTCGGCGGCCTGCAAGGTCGAGCCCGCCGCCTGCGCCAGAGCCGTCAGATCCACCACCTCCCACGCCCGGGGCTCTCGGCAGGCGCCCGCCAACCCGGCCACCCCCTCAACCTGCCGCGTCAGCCGCTCCAGGCTGGCACGCATCTGCTGCAGACACTCCGTGCCCGCCGTACCAAGCTCTGCCCCATGCTCTTCCTGCAGCAAGCGGGCAAACTCCGTGACCACCCAGACCGGCGTACGCAAGGCATGGGCCGTATCATGCAACAGGTCACGCGTCTCCTGCTGCAACAGCCGGGCATCCGCCTGTGGCGGCAGCTGTCCCCCTTCGTGCATGCTCTCGTGCTTTGCGTGCATACGCCCGAACCGCCCATTTCACACCGTGCCAACGCGCCGAACCGGCCGGACGAAACGCGCCCGTCCCGGCCCCTGTACGCTACCGGCCGCTACGGCGGTGATTCCGTCATGTTCTAACGCAATTTCGGCCAAATGGAAACAGGGAAAATCGCACCCGCACCAGCACGTGCCGGACACGACCGCCTCCTTCACGTCCGCCGCCTGGCACCCACTCCCGTCGGACAGAGCCGTCAGATAA
>CAYSHQ010000545.1:0-1694 GCA_964430835.1 uncultured Lentisphaerales bacterium | reverse complement strand
GATGGCACACCGTTGGCGACGGACGCCGTGCCGCTGGCGCGGGCCATCCGGTATGGCGAGGCGAGCAGCCGGGAGTTTATCATTCGCCGTGCCGAGCACGATGACCGCACCGTCCTGGCCAATGCGGCCCCGATTCGCGATGCGCAGGGGGTGGTGACGGCTGCCATGGTGGTCTTTCATGACATCACCGAGCGGAAGCGGACGGAGGCTTCGCTGGAGAAGCGCTTGGTGGCGCTGACGCAGCCGCTCGACACGGTGGAGGGGATCGCCTTCACGGAACTGTTCCGGATGGAAGATATTCAGCGCTTGCAGGACGAGTTTGCCAGCGCCACGGGTGTGGCTTCGATCATTACCCATCCAAACGGCACGCCCATCACGGCGCCCAGCAACTTCTGCCGGCTCTGCCGGGATGTCATCCGGTTGACAGAGAAGGGGTGCGCGAACTGTTTCCGTTCCGACGCGATGTTGGGGCGAGCCTCCTCAGCGGGGACCACCATTCAGCCGTGCCTGAGCGGCGGGTTGTGGGATGCAGGCGCCGGGATTACGGTGGGTGGGAAGCATCTGGCCAACTGGCTGATCGGGCAGGTGCGGGATGAGACGCAGTCCGAGGAGAAGATGCGGGCTTATGCCCGGGAGATCGGCACCGATGAGGAGATCATGGTTGAGGCCTTCCGGGAAGTGCCGGCCATGTCGCGCGAGAAGTTTGGCCTGATCGCGCAGGCGCTCTTCACGCTGGCCAATCAGCTCTCTACCATTGCTTACCAGAATGTGCAGCAGGCGCGGTTCATTGAGGAGCGCAAGCGGACGGAAGAGACGCTGCGTCAGTCGGAGAAGATGCAGGCCATTGGGCAGTTGGCCGGTGGTGTGGCGCACGATTTCAACAATCAGCTCGGCGGCATCATGGGGTTTGCGGATCTGCTGGCCGAGCAACTGGCGGATCCTACGCTCAAGGGGTATGCCGACAACATCATCAAGGCTGGCATGCGGGCGACGGAGCTCACCCGGCAACTGCTGGCCTTCAGCCGCAAGGGGAAGTATCTGAGTGTGCCCACGGATATCCATCAGGTGATTGCAGAGGTGGTTGAGTTCCTGCAGCGCAGCATCGATAAGCGCATCGAGATTGTGCAGCATCTGGAAGCGCGGCCGTCCAGAGTGGTCGGTGACAGTACGCAACTCCAGAGTGCCATTCTCAATCTGGCGCTGAATGCCCGCGATGCCATGCCGCAGGGCGGCACACTGATGTTCGCCACAAGGGCTGTCCCATTTAGTGAGATCAAGCCTGCGGAGGAGCTGGCGCCGGGGCACTATGTGCAAATTTGTGTCACGGATACGGGCATCGGCATGGATGCTGCCATCCAGAAGCGCTTGTTCGAGCCTTTTTTTACGACCAAGGCGATTGGGAAAGGGACGGGGCTGGGGTTGGCGGCGGTCTATGGCACCGTGAAGAATCACGGGGGGACGATCCGTGTCAGCAGTGAGCCGGGGCATGGGAGCACCTTTTCGGTTTATCTGCCGGCACAGGCAGAGGGGGTTGGGGAGGCCGCGGAACCAGTGGCGGCGGAGTCCGCGGTGACCGCCGGACATGGACGGATCCTGATGGTGGACGATGAGTCCATTATTCTGGAGCTGGGCTGCACCATGTTGCGAAAGAAATGGTATGTGGTCACGACGAGCCACGATCCGCTGGCGGCGCT
>CAYSHQ010000544.1:0-1696 GCA_964430835.1 uncultured Lentisphaerales bacterium | reverse complement strand
ACGCCGTACCGGGACCTGGTCCTGGCACAAACCGAGGAGATTTGCCGGCGCTTCGCCGTGGACGGCCTCTTCTACGACATCTGCGTCTGGCCGGCCTGCTGGTGTCCGACCTGCGTCGCCGGCATGCAGGCGGAAGGGCTGGACCCGGACAAGGAGAGCGACGCCCAGGCCTTCAAGGTGCGGACATGGCAGCGGATCATGGGGGAGATCGAGGCCGTCCTGCGGGCGCGCCATCCCGAAGCCACGCTGTTCTTCAACGGGACCGCCAACCTCTACGGCGACGAGTATCACAAGTGGAATACCCACTTCGAACTCGAGGATCTCCCCACCACCTGGGGCGGCTACAACAAGTTCCCGATCCGGGCCAAGTCCTACGCGCGGCAGGCGAAGCCGTACCTGGCCATGAGCGGGAAGTTCCACACCGCCTGGGGCGAGTTCGGCGGCTTCAAGCACCCGGATGCGCTCCGCTACGAGGCGGCTTCCATGATCGCCTGGGGCGCGCGCGGCAGCATCGGCGACCAGCTTCACCCGAGCGGCGAGATGGACCCGGAAACCTACCGGAACATCGGCCAGGCCTACGCCTATGCCCGGCGCATCGAACCCTACGGCCTGAACGGCCGGCCGGCCGCCAGCCTCGGCCTGTGGCTCTGCGGGCAGGAGCCGCACGACCAGGGTGTCGCCACCATGCTGCTGGAGGGACAGATCGATTTCGAGGTCGTGGAGCCCGCCGCGGAACTCAGCCGCTACGAGACGATCATCCTGACCGGCGCGCCGTGCCTGACGCCGGCGCAGGCTGATCGCCTGAACGCCTACGTGCGGAAGGGTGGCGGACTGGTCGTGCTGGGCGAAGGCGCGTTGGACGCCGACCGCAGCAAGTTCCTGCTGGACGTTGGCGCCAAGTGGGTCGGCCCGGCCCGGCACGAGAACGACTACCTGGTGGTGCGGCCGGAGCTGGCGGAGGGGCTGGTCCAGACGCCGTTCCTCAACTATGCAGCCGCGCCGCGCACGCGCCCGACACGCGGCGCCCGGGTGCTGGCGACCATCCGGGAGCCGTACTTCGACCGCACCTATGCCCGCTACTGCTCGCACCAGAACACGCCGAACCAGCTCAAGGACGCGCCCCACCCCGGCATCACGCAGAAGGGGCGCGTGCTCTTCTGCGCGCATCCCCTGGGCGCCCTCTACCACGCGCACGGCGCCCGCATGCATCGCGACCTGTTCCTCAACGGGCTGAAGCGCATCCACCGGCACCCCCTCGTCTCAACGGTCATGCCCAGCTGCGGGCGCCTCAACCTGGTGCATCAACCGGACAAATGCCGCTACGTGGCGCACCTGCTCTACGCGCCGCCACTGCAAAGGGGGCGGTGCCTGGTCATCGAGGATCTGGTCCCCCTGCACCAGGTGCCCCTGCAACTCGCCGTCCCCGAAAAGATTCGCCGCGCCTACCTGGCCCCGAGCCGCCGTCCGCTCCCCGTGCGCCGTAGCCGGACGGCCACCACCGTGGTGGTTCCAGAGGTCCAATGCCACCAGGCCGTGGTCTTCGAGTATTAGCCTTTTTTGCCTTTAAGGCGGCAAAGGGGCCATGATAGGGTATCGGCCACGCACCGGAGCGTCCGGGTGCTCCGCGCACATAACGGGCGCAGCCCTCTCGCTGCGGAAAAGGGAAGATCATGACCAATAGCGAACGAATGCTGGC
>CAYSHQ010000543.1:999-1699 GCA_964430835.1 uncultured Lentisphaerales bacterium | reverse complement strand
CCAACAGCATCCGCTTCTGGATGGGCTTCGGCAACCACTACATCAACGTCTTCACCGTGCTGCGCACGCTCGGCTTCCTCAACCACCTGCCGGTGAAACTGGCCACGGGGCAGGAAGTGGTGCCGTTGAAGGTCGTACGCGCGCTGCTGCCTGACCCGCAGACGCTGGCGCCGAACTACACCGGGAACACCTGCATCGGCAACTTCTGCAAGGGGTGGAAGAACGGCAAGAAGCGCGAAGTCTTCATCTATCAGGTCTCGGACCACAAGCAGGCCTTCCTGGAGCTCGGCTCGCAGGGGATCAGCTACACGGCGGGCGTGCCGCCGGTTGCGGCGGCCATCCTGGTGGCCCAGGGGATCTGGGATCCGCAGACCATGGTCAACGTGGAAGAGCTCGATCCCGATCCGTTCATCGAACTGCTCAACCAGATCGGCCTTCCTACGGAAGTGAAGGAGATCAAGCCGGGGAGCAAGGACTCCTTCGATGGCACGGTGCGGGACCTGGACGTGGAGCTGGCAGAGTCCACGGCTGCCTGCATTGTCTCGGCCGCCAATCCGCGCATCGCGCTGGACCGGGAGGCGCAAGCCAAGGGGCTCGTGCGCGCCGCCAAGCAGGTCAAGGCACCGAAGAAGGCCAAGCCAGCGGCCAAGGCCAAGCCCGCGGTCAAGGCCAAGCCCGCTGCCAAGAGCAAGGCGCGGAA
>CAYSHQ010000543.1:0-989 GCA_964430835.1 uncultured Lentisphaerales bacterium | reverse complement strand
GGTTCAGGGTTCAGGGTTCAGGCTGAACGCGCAGGAACACGCCGTCAAGCCGGGATGGCGAACCTCCCGGTGAGCCGCCGCCTCTGGATCGCGCCGCTAGGCCGGCGGGGCCGCCGGACCCGCCGCAGCCAGAGGCAGGTGAGAGGATTGTTGCCGCCGTGAAGGTGGAGGGACGGTGGCTGGATAAAGGGGTTGGGGCGGAACCGCGAATGAACGCGAATGGCCGCGCATGGTGGGGCGTCGTACGCCGGGCGGGGCCGCCGGACCCGCCAGACCCGTGTCCGCCATCCACCGTTTGTCGCCAGCTACCGCCTGTCGCCGCCGGCCGTACCTTGCCGGCGACCGCGCATCGTGCGGCCCAGCGGATTGTAATAAAACATGAGTTATTTCATGACGATTTCAGGGGAGCCTCCATCGGACGCCATAGATGGGGTACGCTTCACTCTGGCGAGTCAGGCCCAAGAGTACATCCGGAAACTCGCGGATGAGATAAGCACCACTGATGGTAGCCCTCTTTATCTCGCGGAAGACATAGACTCTGGCACCAGCACTGACTTCATTGCACGTGCGGAAACAACGGTTCACTTGACTGGCCGGCTGCAGGACACCATATTTGCCAACCTGCTGCAGGCTTGTGTTCGGCATGGCAACACCTTTCGAATATGGTGGGCATCAGATGGACCGGATGACCACCGCCGTGTTATTCAGTGTTCAACCGAGGACGAGTTGTTGCGGACGGTCATGGACCAGATCAATTGTCAGAAAAACCTGGCCATTGAATTCCAGCAGGTATCGGTCAAAAGAAGCTCCTGACCCCCACCACCTTTCGCGATAGGTGGTGGGGGTCAGGAGCCACTCGCTGCCACCAGCCGTAGCTGGGCCCAGGCCGGCTGGATCTGTCCGAAACTACTTTTGTAACTACTCAGGAGGGAAGGGACAGGGTTCGGGGTTCAGGCCGGATTTCACCGTCAGAGCGGTCGCGCGTTTGG
>CAYSHQ010000542.1:0-1702 GCA_964430835.1 uncultured Lentisphaerales bacterium | reverse complement strand
CGACCGCGCGCCACGCTTTCCAGCCGCTTGAACATGGCCAAGGCCTTCTGGGGCGTGCGCTTGGCGCGGTACAACGCGGTCAACTCCAGCAGCGGCGTGACCTCCTCCGGGAAGACCCGCACCCACTCCATCAGAACGGCTTCCACGTCCCCCTTCGCGCGCTGCGCGGCGGCGTACCAGTGGACAAACGTTTCGCGTAACGGGTAGCATTGCACGCTCTGTTGCCACAGCTCCGCCGCCTCGCGGCTCGTCTGGGGCGCAACCTCGTCCCCGCCCATGTCCCACTCGTCGTCATCGTCCTCGTCGTCGAGATCGTCCTCATCCCGCGTCAAACGGATCGTGGCCAGCCGGTCATAGATCAGCGCCATGGCCAACGGCGACGGCTTATTGGTCTTGACGACGAGCTCCCAGTCCTCGGGGTCATCGTGGCCGTCCCAATACATAAACTTGACCAAACTTGCCGTAAACTGCGGTATCCGGCGGAAGGACATAAATAGTTCTTGCACGGGCTCTGGCGAATCGTACTCATGGCAGCGCTGGTCGATCAAAGGGATGACCGCCAGCAGATACCGCGCAGCGATTTCACCGAGCAGTTGTTTGCGACCGGTCCAGTTGGTCTGCCGAACCAGCTCATCAAAAAGCCGGCGCGCTTCCGGGACCGCTCCGGCTTCCACCTGCTGGTCGATTTGCGCCAGTGCCCCATGCAGCGACGGTGCCACGATCTTCGCATAGAGCATCCTTTCGCGCGGGTTCCGCGGTGGCTCACCGGCCAGGATGCGGCGCAGGACCTTGGTGAGGGGGCGCACGGCGCTATCATCGGTGATCCGGTCCAGGAAGGCGGGCACTTCCGCGTCGTGACCGGCATACGCGGCCTGCAGGGCCTGGATGAACATCCGCCAGGCGATGAACGGCGAGCGCCGTCCGACTACCTCCGGAAGGCGCGCGTACGCCGCAGCGCAGGTGCCGCGCTCCACTTCCTCCCAGGCGTTCAGGATGGCAGCGGCCGCCACCTTCAACGGATGCGCCTCCGCCAAATGGGGGTGCTGGGCCAGGGGGCGCGGATCGCGGCAATCGCGGCGGATCCAACTGTCGACCTCTTCGGTCAACGCTGCGTCCACGCCGTAGCGGGCCAAGAGGCTGCCCGCCCCGCCACCCAGCTCGACGACCAAGGCCGCACGGCTGGACATCCGCGCGGCCACCGCAGGCTGTTGCGTGGCCAGTAACGCCAGCAGCTCCTGCGCGGCCTGGTGCTGCGCGGCTGCCTGCATCTCGGCTAGGCGCACCTCGTAGGCGCGGGCCACGAGCGCGTAGTGTGGCGGGCCGTAGGCGGGATGTTTGCGCAGCAGCTTGGCCACCCCGAGCGCCTTGTGCCCGCGCTGTTGCTCCACCGCGAGCTGTAATTCTGCCACCAGCGACGCTAACGACTCCGCTGCGCCCGTGGCGGACGTAGTGGTGGACTTATTGGCTGTTCGTTGCTGCGACATGATGAAGGTACTACGGATTAAAATCGACACGCACGTGTACCGAAACGGCAAGGACGATAGCGTGTACGAACAGGGGGTACAAGCGGAAAGTGCACGTTCACCCCCAACCATTTCACACCCACCACCTTCTTTCCACCTTCGCGGCAAAAGCATTCCGTGGCTGGGTCCAGCGTGGGAGGGCGAACCTCCCGGTGAGCCGCCCTGGAAGAGCGGCAGGG
>CAYSHQ010000541.1:0-1706 GCA_964430835.1 uncultured Lentisphaerales bacterium | reverse complement strand
GCGATCAGGCGGATCAGCGGCAGGTCGTACCCGCTCAGGGCGGGGCGCATTTCGCCGGCCTCCTCCGGCGGCAGGTCTACAATCAGGAACCCGTCCACGCCGGCGGCCGTCGCGTCCTTGGCCAGGCGTTCCAGGCCGTAGCGGAGCAGAGGATTGTAGTAGCTGAAGAGCACGATCGGCGTCTCCGGATGGGCGGCGCGGATGCGGCGCGCCAGCTCCAGCACGCGGGGCACGGTCATCCCCTGGCGCAGCGCGCGGGCGGCCGCGAGCTGGATGACGGTGCCGTCGGCGGTGGGGTCGGAGAAGGGGACCCCCAGTTCGAGGACGTCAATGCCGGCGTCCACGGCCTGTTGCAGGATGGCGAGGCTGGTGTCGAAATCGGGGTCGCCAGCGGTGATGTAGCCGACCAGTGCGCGGCGGTTTTGCTGAGCGAGGCGTTGGAAAGTTTTTGTAATGCGGTTCATGGCGTGTGGTTCCGTTCGCGGTTACAGCCCCATTTTTTCAATTGTGGCGACGGCATGGGCCAGGTCTTTGTCGCCGCGGCCGGAGAGGCAGACCAGAATGGCTTCGACGGGTTTGCGGGTGGCGGCTTCGCGTAGCGCCGCAGCCACGGCATGCGAGCTTTCCAGGGCCGGAATAATCCCTTCGAGGCGCGCGAGCAGTTGGAAGGTTTGCAGCGCGGTGCGGTCATCCACGGAGACGTAGCGCACGCGGCCGAGTTCCTTCAGCAGCGCATGCTCCGGGCCCACGCCCGGGTAGTCCAGGCCGGCGGAGATGGAGTGCGCTTCCTGCACCTGGCCATCGGCGTCCTGTAGCAGGTACGACTTGGTGCCGTGCAGCACCCCTACGCTCCCTTCGCCCAGCGTGGCGGCATGGTGGCCGGTGGCAATCCCTGCGCCGGCGGCTTCGACGCCCACAATCTCCACCGGGTCATCGAGGAACGGGTAGAAGAGCCCCATGGCATTGCTGCCGCCACCCACGCAGGCCACGAGCATGTCGGGCAGGCGTCCGATGGCGTCCACCATCTGCCCCCGTGCTTCGTCGCCAATCACCCGCTGGAAGTCGCGCACCAGCACCGGGTAGGGGTGGGGGCCGGCGACCGTGCCGATCACGTAGAAGGTGTCTTCCACGGCGCCCACCCAGTAGCGCATGGCTTCGTTCATGGCATCCTTGAGCGTGCCGGTGCCGGCGGCGACGGGGACGACTTCCGCGCCCAGTAGCTTCATGCGGCAGACGTTGGGCGCCTGGCGGCGGATATCCTCCACGCCCATGAAGACCTTGCACTCCAGGCCGAAGCGCGCTGCCACCGTGGCGGTAGCCACGCCGTGCTGGCCCGCGCCGGTCTCGGCAATGATGCGGCGCTTACCCATGCGCCGGGCTAGCAACCCTTGGCCGATGGTGTTGTTGATCTTGTGCGCACCGGTGTGCGTCAGGTCCTCGCGCTTCAGGTAGATGCGCGCGCCGCCGGCGTGGGCGGTCAGGCGCGCGGCAAAATCCACGGGCGTGGGGCGGCCGACATAATCGCGCAGCAGGGCGCGGAACTCGGCGAGGAACGCCGGATCGGCCATGGCCGATTGCCGCGCCGCGTCGAGTTCCAGCAGGGCTGGCATCAGGGTTTCGCCGACATAGCGTCCGCCAAACGCGCCGAAATGGCCGTTGGCATCCGGATAGTGATTCATGATTTTCATGGGGTGGGTCTTTCGCGG
>CAYSHQ010000540.1:0-1724 GCA_964430835.1 uncultured Lentisphaerales bacterium | reverse complement strand
CACGCGCCCTCTCCAAGTCTTCCTGCGACCGGCACGTCCGCCTCAAGGGCATAGAACTCCGCCACCTGCGCGCACAGGAGGGCAGACAGGTCCGCCCCCGGCTGACGCGACGGCAGCAGCGCGTTGTGTTCGTCCTTGAAACCGGAACGCGGGCCCAGCACGAGGTGCCCGCCCGCCTCGATGAACCGGGCGAGGTTCTGGACGATGGCCGGCGTCAGGATGTGCAGATGCGGCGCGATGACCAACCGGTACTTCCGCAGGTCCACATCCGGTTGCACGATATCCACGTTCAGTCCGAGCGCGCGCAACGGAGCATAGAGGCTCTGGAGGTGCGTCACCGAATCATAGGCGTCATGGTGTTTCTGTAATTCGAGCGCCCAGCGGTCGGGATAAGTGTCCAGCATGGCCACTGACGCGACCGGAGTGGTGCCGGCCAGCGCCTGCGCCGCGCGCGCGAATTCGGCGCCGATGACCTTTACCTCCTCGTACAACGGTCGCGGGCTGCCGTCGGGGGCGACAATCGTCCCGTGGTACTGCTCCTGGCCGCCCAGCGCGCTGCGCCACTGCCAGAACAACACCGCGTCCGCGCCGTGGCCGACCTGATGCCACACCATGCGTCGCACTTCACCCCGGTTCAGCGTGACGTTGACATTGGGACCCAACATCGTGCCGGGCTGCGTCTCCATCACCCAGAAGTTCTTCCCCTGGATGCCGCGGCAGAAGTCGAGCACACGCCCCATCTTGTGCGCATTCAGATGTCCCGGCCCGGCGTATGGATCCCAGGAGACAAAGTCCACCTCGCGCGCGATCCGGCCGAAGTCAAGATTCTTGTGCGCGTGGAAGTTGTGCGTGATCCACTGACGCGGTTCAACACGGGAACGGATCGCATCATACTGCAGGCGCTGATATTCCCGGCACACCTCGCTCATGAACCGCCGGCCCATCAACAGCAGGCACGGATTCTGCCAACCATGCCAAGCCGGAATCTGCGCCCAGTCGGTATACTCCTGGCTCCAGTAGGCGTTGCTCCATGCGGCGTTCAGGGCGCCCAGCGTGCCGTACCTGTCCTTCAACCAGGCGTGGAAACATCCCAAGGTGTGCGGGTCGAACGAGTACGGCCAGTACTCATTGTCAATCTGCCAGCCGATGACGTGCGGGTTTCGCCCGAAACGCTCGGCCATCGCGGACGCGATCCCCACGCAGAACCCCTGGTAGCGCGGGTTGGCCGGCGAATAGTGGCCCCGCCCGCCGTGCCTCTCGGGATGCCCGCTCTCACGAACGGCCAGCACTTCAGGATAGCGAGATGTCATCCATGCGGGTGGCGCAGCCGTCGGCGTGCCCAATACGGTATCCAGTCCCGCGTCGGCCGCGCCCTGAATCGCCCGTTCCAGCCAGTCGAACTCGTAGCGCCCCTCCTCCGGTTCCATCCGACTCCAGGCGAACTCGGCCACGCGCACGACGTTCATGCCCGCGTCGCGCATCAGCGAGAGATCTTCGGGCCAGCGTCCTTCCGGCCAATGTTCAGGATACCAGGCGCAACCGTAACGCATCATACCATCTCCTTGCGGTTGTTGCCGCAGTTGGGGTTGTTGCTCATAATGTTTTTCTTCTTCTGGTCCATAGCGTGGGCCAGGGCGCACCCAGGGCGCCTCAAAAGTCGGCCTTTGTCAGCGGGCGGCAAAAAGCAAAGAACAACAACCTTTCTCACGGAGGAGCACAGAGAC
>CAYSHQ010000539.1:0-1724 GCA_964430835.1 uncultured Lentisphaerales bacterium | reverse complement strand
TTCGTCAGCGTACGCACCGGCGTCTCGGCCAACACGGTCACGCCCAGCGCCACAGACACCAGCCACAGTGCCAGTCGTCTAGCGCCTGCCCATTCAGCCCACCACGTCATGAATCTCCTTCAGCACCCGCCATACCTCCGGCAAATCCCGGAACGCAATGGCGTTGGCCTTGTCAGAAAGCGCCTGAGTCGGATCCACATGCGTCTCCATGAAGACACCATCGCACCCGGTGGCCACCGCCGCCCGCGCCAGCGCGGGCGCCCAGCGACCGTCACCACCGCTCATCTTCCCTGCGCCGCCCGGCCGCTGCACACTGTGCGTCGCATCGAATACCACCGGATAACCAAATTCCCGCAGGATCAACAGGCTACGCATATCAGCCACAAGATTATGATAGCCGAAACTCGCGCCACGTTCAGTCAAAATAATCTTCCGGTTGCCACAATGTTCGAGCTTCCCGATCACGTGCGCCATATCCTCCGGTGCCAGGAACTGCCCTTTCTTGACATTAATGACCCGCCCCGTGCGCGCCGCCGCCACCAGCAGATCCGTCTGCCGACAGAGAAAGGCCGGAATCTGGAGGATATCCACGACTTCCGCCACCTGCTCCGCCTGCCCCGGCTCATGGATATCGGTCAGCAGCGGCACGCCAAAACGCCGCTTCACCTCCGCCAGCACGGCCAACCCCTCCGTCAACCCCGGGCCGCGATAGGAGTCCACGGACGTGCGGTTGGCCTTATCAAACGAGGCCTTGAACACCAGCGGCACCTTCATCCGGCGCGCCAGCTTCACCAGGCGCGCGGCCAGATCCAGGCACCCCGCGCGCGACTCAATCACGCAGGGCCCGGCAATCATGGCCAACGCCCGTCCGCCAAAAACCACCTCACCAACCGTAACCTTCTTCATGCCATACCCGCCTTTCGCATCGCGGCTTCAACATACCCGACATCCTCGGGCGTGTCCACACCAACCCCGGCATGATCCGTCCGGATCACACCAATCCGCCCGCCCAGATACATCGCCCGCAACTGCTCCAGCGACTCGGCCCGCTCCAGCGCACAGGGTGGTTCCTGCACCAACCGCTTGAGGAACGCACCGCGATACCCATAGATCCCGATATGCCGCAGATAAAGCCCGGAGGCCAGGTCCGGCGCGCCATCCCGCGTGCACGGGATCGGCAGCCGCGAGAAATAGAGCGCCGTATCTTCCCGATCCACAACCACTTTCACCACGCTGCGTGCCTCGAGGTCGCGCGGTGTGGTGATCGGACAGACCGCCGTAACCATGGACCAGCCGGGATTGTCCAGCAACGCCTGCGCCAGCGCATCAATAATCGCCGGATCCATCAGCGGCTCATCCCCCTGGATGTTGATCACGATATCCTCATCTGCCGGCTGCGCCGCCTCGGCCACACGATCTGTGCCGGACGGATGATCCGGCCGCGTCAACACCGCCCGCGCCCCGGTCCCCGCCACCGCCGCCACAATCCGCGCATCGTCCGTAGCCACCACCACGTCCTGCAGCAGGTGCGCCCGCCGGGTCGCGGCAATCACCCACACCACCAACGGCTTGCCCAGAATGGGATGCAAACTCTTCCCCGGAAACCGCGTCGATCCCCAGCGGGATGGAATCACTCCGATAATTCGCATAAAAGCGCTCCTCGCATTTGCAACTGCGGCCGAATTGTCACGACTTCCCCCCCCTGAGTCAAGCCCCCGTTCTGC
>CAYSHQ010000538.1:0-1735 GCA_964430835.1 uncultured Lentisphaerales bacterium | reverse complement strand
CGCCCACGAATAGGCCATCCCTATCCTCGCTGAAAGTCCCGCCCGGTGATGACAAGTATGCCGCCGTGTCGGTGGTCAAGACACAGGCGGTCGCCGATCGCGCTTTTCTCGTCGCCAAGGTGACATACAACCAGGCGTGGCTGAAGGAAGAGGAAGAAGGGGCCGAAGAGGTGCAAAAAAGTAACGCGCCCACCGTCATGGATGACGGAGAATCCGGCAACGATTCCGAGTGGCCGTTCCATGTGAAGGGCGAAGGATATGTGTCGTTCCTGTTCTTGAGACAGGACGGATCATGGGGGTACCACAAGTCCTATGCCGCCCGACAGCCGGTAGACTTCACGCCGTTGCTCGCCAGCAGCAAGGTCCTCAACAATGGGTTTTCCATGTCTGTATCCATGGATGAGCCGGAGCCGGAGCCCTTCCCGTCGCTGCCGACGAACGCACCGACAAACGCGCTGTGCGGCGTCCTGGCCGGAAAGCCATGGAAGGGGGTGTGCGCCCAGCCGTATAAGGTCGTTGACTCAGATGCGACACATTTCGCTCTGAAAGTCATGGAGCGCGAGGAATCCGGATCTTTCAGCTGCTTCCAGCAGCCACATCTCAGTCTGCAGATCCCGAAGAAGGAAGGCTTCTACCCGCTGTCATGGAAATTCAACAACGTGACGTTTTACCAGCCGCCGAGGACGAACGTCATCGCCACAGAAGGCAGTATGAAAGTCGTGTGTAAGGGCAGCACCTACCAGGTGGGACTGGTGGCCTACGCCAACAAGCTGAACAACGCCAGCGGCACATTCTATTATGTCGTGTCGACGGGTGGCGTGAGCTCGGCAGGCGCGGTTACTAACGAGCCCGGCGCTGCGGTCAGCCGCTGAGGGCATCTGCCGCAGCGAAGGCCGCTGCGGGAGAAGTTTTGACGCGGTGACCGGGTGACCGGGTGACGCCGGAAAGATCAGCGATTTCGGCGTCACCCAGTCACCCGGTCACCCAGTCACCCGGGTCATCCCGTCGTTTCCGTTCCGCGCTGGCAGTGGGCCAGCGTGCGCAGGATGGTATCCAGCACGTGGTTGAGCTGCTGGCCGACATCTTCGGCCAGGAAGCGTAACACAAAGTAGCCGTGCTCCTGCAGCAGGGCGTCCTTGTGCCGGTCACGCCGATAAGCTACCGGGTCGGCTAGATGTTGCGGGCCGTCCAGTTCGATCACCAGCCGGGCCGCCGCGCATAGGAAGTCTACTTCCATCTGGCCCTGTGCGTTGAAGGCGATGGGTAGGAGCACGTTGAGGCGGAATAGGCCTGTGGTGGTTGGCAGGGTTTCCAGGCGCCGGTAGAGAAAGGCCTCGGAAGCACTGCGCGCCCGCTCGGCACCGGACGCCTCGGCGTGGAGCTTGCGCGCGGCATGCACGAAGAGGTTGCCGAGATCCGTATCCACGCCATCCCGGATCAGGCGCTGCACGCTGGCGGCATAGTCGCGCTTCCATTCCGGCTCCACGGGCAAGGGGACCTCCGCCGGCCACCCCGGCACCGCACTGGCCGGCAGCAGGATGACATAGCCGATCGCCTCGTACCCTCTACAGCGCCGGTCAAACATTCGCGCCAGCATAGGGGTGTTGAGATCAGCATAGTCGTAGATGCGGACCTCCCGCTTGCCGTCGTGCAACCGGTGCAAGCGCCCGGCGTATTGCGCAATGGTGCCGCGCCAGGAGACCGGTAGCGTCAGGAAGAGCGTGTCGAGTCGGGC
>CAYSHQ010000537.1:0-1737 GCA_964430835.1 uncultured Lentisphaerales bacterium | reverse complement strand
GGCTTCCCCCGGTACGCCGACCACGGCGCGGACCGGTACCGGCGTGGTCTGTGTGCGCAACTGCCGCCGCGTCTCGTCGTTTAAGTAGATGTCGGTGCTGATCAGTTGACGGGCCTCGGCCTCGGAGAGGGCCGAGGAACCTCCTGGTGTCAGACGGTGTCCATCCTCTGCCACCAGCCAGATCGTGACGGAGAGTGTTTCCAGCGTGTCGGCAATCAAGCGGGTCACGGCGCGGCAGAAGGCGGGTGGCTCCGTGGCCGTGCCGGTTTGCTCGGAGAAGCGCGCCCAGAGATGGCGATAGTCATATTGTTCCCGATGAAAATGGCGGCTGACAAACTGGCGCAGTCGATGGCGCAGTCGGTCCGACAAGAAGATGGCGGCCAGCCCCAACAGGCTCAACAGCAAGGCAAACGCCTTCAGCGGGAACCAGGTGGCGACACCCAGATTATTTGCCAATTCTGCAAATCCGCCGACGAACAGCAGGTAGGTCGCTGCCAGTATGAGTGTCAGGGAGCCGTGCAGAATCCGGTGCGAAGGGTAGAGATCCACCGCGTGGAGGGAGCCGCGGTGCACCGCGAGGAACATCAGTGCGCATCCCGGCAGCAGGGCGCAGGCATTCCACGATGCCAGGCTGAGATCCATGACAGAGTACAGAATGGATTGCGAGGAGCTGTAGCAGCGTACGATGAGCACCATGCCGAGGCCGATGATCATGTACTTGATGCGCCAGCGCATGGTGCCGATCGAGGTTCGCAGGGAGCGCTCCAGGTTCATCAGGCAGAGTACGCACCCCAGTATAAACAGTATGTGCAGGATCACACACGGTTGTCCGAGCGCCAACCACGGTAGGTTCGGAGTCCCTGGGGACGCCTGCGCTTGGATTAGTTGTTGCCAGGAGAGGAGGACTAGTCCGGGGAGCACTACGGCAAAGGATAGGAGGAATGCCCACGCGCGTCGGATATCGGCGATGCCATTACCCCGGGCGTAGGTTACGCTGAACAGCAACCAACATGCCGGCAGGAGCGACATGGTCAGGAAACGCCAGCGTAGCCAGAAGAGTATGTCTGGCAATTGGGTTGCCCGGGTGGCAACGGCGCATAAGAGGCTCTCGACACCGAACAGGAGCAGTCCGAGCAGCAGGGCGTCCCGCGAATAGGAGTGCCGACGCTCCGTGTAACACACGGTAACCATCAAGCCAAAGCAGGCCAAGGCGGCAACGATTTCTAACGCGTATTCCATGGACGAGACTTCCACCTGTGGATGAGCTGCGTGCGTTCCCCTGGCACCACTCCTCCACACCAAACCCACACCCCGGGTAACATCTTGCTCGGATAGTATCAGCTTCTACGAGGCGGTTAAAGCAGGAATCGCACAAGGCCGTACGGGTCGGTTGGGCGTGGCGACCGGATTATCGACAAGACCCCCCCTGCGGGTGTATGCTTCCCGTGCGGTAGGTAGAGGAGGTTTCTTATGGCGGCGAAGAAGACGTGGATTCTGACGGATCGGTCAACGGGTACCTGGATTGATGAGCTTGATCTGACGGCGAAACAGTTGGGGATCTCCGGTGCGCCCGGCCTGTCCGTGAAGAAGCGGACGCTGCACGGTGGCTTGTCGGATGGTGTGGACGTGGTGGAGATCTGTAATGGTGCATTTGCCTTTACGATTGTGCCGACGCGCGGCATGGGGCTCTGGCGCGGTTCTTATAAGGGGATGCCTGTTGGCTGGCAATCGCCCGTG
>CAYSHQ010000536.1:0-1745 GCA_964430835.1 uncultured Lentisphaerales bacterium | reverse complement strand
CCATTCCTTTTTTTTTTTTTTTTGCGCTGCTTCCTTTCTCTCGCGGACCTTTGCTTCCGGTGGGGCCAGCCCAACCATCCCTGCCGCCGCCCGGTAGACCGCGGCGGTCTCCTCACACATGCGCGCCAGCGAGTAGCCCTGCACGCGTGCGCGACCGGCGGCCACCAGTCGCGCGCGTTCCGCTGGCGTTCGTAACACCCCCACCACCGCCGCTGCCAGTAACTCCGGATGATGCGGCGGAACCAGCACGGCACAGCCAGCCGCACCCGTCACATCCACGATCCCCCCCACCCCGGCGGCAACGACCGGTGTCCCGGCCTGCAACGCCTCCAGCAGCGTATAGGGCAACCCCTCCCAGCGCGACGGCATGACCAGCAGCGTGGCTGCGGCCAACTCCGCCGCAGTCGCCCCTGCCGTGTGCGCCTCGCCAAAAGAAGCGCGCCCCCGCCATGGCTGCGCCGCCACCTGCCGCCGCAACCACGCCGCCCACGGACCGCCCCCCACGAAGCGCACCAGCGCCTCCGGCACCTGCGCGAAAATCGCCGGCAAGGCCGCTATCAACAAATCCGCCCCCTTCTGGCGACAGAACCGCCCCAGAAACAAGACCACTGGCGCACCCGTAATCGCGCGCACAGGCGCACACTGAGTCGCTGCCGACGGAATGCCATTCGCAACCTGCACCACCTGCGCGGCCGTAAACCCGAGCTCCAGCGCCGCTTCCCGCTCCTCGGCCGACACCGCAATCAACCGCGTGGTCCAAGGCACCGCCAACCGCTCCAAGGCCCGATAACACCCAGCGCGCCATGGTGCACCCGCATCCTGAAACGGGAACGCATGCGGCGTATAGACCGTGGCGCGTACATCCGCCAGGCGCGCGGCCAACCGCCCCAGAAAGCCGGCCTTTGCGCTATGGACATGCACCACATCCGGGCGCAACCGCCGCAGCAAGCGCACCAACCGCACCAGCGCCACCAGATCCGCCAACGGCGCCACGCGCCGCTGCATGGGAATGACATGCACACCCATCCCGGCCGCCCGGAAGAGCGCCAGATCCTCTACAAAATCCAGATCGCGCCGCAGCGAGACAATTACCTCCTGGCGAAACTCGGCCGGATCCAAACCCAAAGCCAGCTCGCGCAGATGGCGCCGCGTACCGCCCGTCGTGGCCTCCAGAATATGTACCAGGTGCAACATGGAAAGATCCGTTAACGCGTGCCGTTTATTTTGTCTGTCCTCTTCATCTTGCTACTTTGTCTTTCTTCTTGCCCTGTGCCCCCCAGTTGGGCGGCCTCAACGAGCCCGCCAGCGCAATTCCGTTGGCTCGTTGGCTGGGGACAGCCTGGAAGCCATCGAAACTGCCGAGCAGGTTGTATACCTCGTGGAAGCCCAGACCGCGCATGAGGCCACAGGTCACACCGCTTCGATCAACCATCGGCTCAGGCTACGGGTCTTTTTGGAGAAGCCCACGCCGACGAGGGTGATGCGGCGGCCATCGCCGAGGAAGCGCTCGAAGTAGCGCTTCTCGCGAATCTGCGCCATGGCTTGCTTGGCCGTGCCGGCGAGCTTGAACTCAAAGAGAAAGATATCGGTCTTTGTCTTCACCACCGCATCGATCCGGCCGATGCTGGTGCGCGACTCGGCCTCGATCCGCGCGCCCAGCAGCGTGAAGACCGTGAAGAAGATGGTCTGATAGTACTTCTCGTTGTCCAGGGCGATGTCGTAGGGAACTTTGGCAAAGAAGATCT
>CAYSHQ010000535.1:0-1754 GCA_964430835.1 uncultured Lentisphaerales bacterium | reverse complement strand
CAATGGCGGCGTGCAAAGTCTGTACACCCGACTTCCGATCCTTCAGGCGCATGCCGCCGACCACGACCTTGCTCAGTTCCATATCTGTTTCTCCGCTAATCGAAACGCGCAAGTATACCCCTGCCGTGCCGGCACATCAATGCCGCACTTCCACCACCGGCGGCGCCATCAGGCCGCACGGGACCAACTGATAATTCCCCTATCGGCTCACCGCCGCATCACCCACTTTGGCCGAGCCCACTAACGGCGTCACCGACGGCCCGGCAAAAACGCCCTGACTCGTGTTGTAGTAGCTCCCTGTGGTCGATTCCTGCAACACCACGGCGCGCACCTGGTAGTAGTGCTTTGTCGTGCCGTCTGGGTCCGCGACGGACACACCTTTGACCGGCTCCTTCGTGATACGTTCGTATGGACCAAACTCAGCCGCTGCGCGATAGACGTGGTACCCCCCGACCTTCTGCGGCGATGCCTGCCAGTCCAGCCGGACACCCCGCCCCGCCACCTTGGCGCGCAACGCCTCCGGCGGCGACACGGGATGCAGGCGTAGCGTCGGATCGCCCAGCAGGGCCACGTGAATGCCGCGCTCGAAGGTGCCGGTCGGCTGGTAATCGCTGCCATCGTTATTTTGCGTCCGCCGCAGCGCATCGCCAATGGTCTCCCCCATGCCCATGGAGTGCAGATACCAGTGCGGCCGACCGGCCCAGCCGCATGCCAGCGCCCCGCGCTCATGGGCCAGAACGGCCCGCATGAAGTTGTCAGACGTGTTCCAGTCGCCAAAATAGCTGCCGAACATCAGGGCAAAGACCGCCTCGACGGGTGTCTTGACCAGCGCGGCAGTATCGCCAAACCCCTTCATCGAGGTGAACGCGCCCGGCCCGCAACCGGAAAAGAAGAGGTTCATGCCGGGCTTGACGTTGGGCCACGTGGCCATTTGGACAGACTCCGGCGGTAGCAGGGTGGTGAAGTTCTGCCACCCGCTGTAGGCAAAGCGCTCCGGCTGCCCGAAGAAGCCGTCATGGATCAAGCCGCGCGACGCCACCGGCAGCCGGGCCTGACGATAGGCATGATCGCGGTCCAGATACGAGCGCAGCAAGGCCGTCTCGCCGACGCGGAAGGCCGGCATATTGGCAAAATCCACGCGCCCCACCGCCAGCTGTACCGCTCCGGGGATCTGGCCCTGGTCGAGCTTGCCATCACCCGGCCCATTCTGCTGTACCCCTTTGCCGCCGTTCCTGCCCGCCGCGTCCATCCACGCCCCCTCCAGCGCGCCGTAGTAGACATCCGCCGGCCAGGCCCCGGCGTGATCCGGATGTCCATCGGGACAAACCTGCCCGGAGTATGGCACCGGCACATGCCCGAGGAGCAGCACACTATTCACTTCCGTCGGCGCACGGTCATATTCGGCACGGATCCACTGCCGGATCTCCGCTGGAGTTTGCGCGGTCGACACATCCTGCCGCACAACCCGCCACCCATCGCCGGCGAGGTCGAACATCAACCGCCGGATCTCCGGCATCAACGAATCGGCCACCCCCTGCTCCACCACGAGCAACACCGTGCCCCGCCGGTCGCGCAAGGGGAGCGCCTGCCCGGCCCAAAAATAGTCCGTCAAGGGGAGATCCCCGCCGGCCGTGATGCCATATTCATAGATCTTCCCGGATTGGACCGGAGCGTCGCGGAAGCTGCCCGGCGGCACCTTCTCGGCCAGCACCGTCCAGCGCTCGCCCGGAAACCGCCGCGCGACCCGATAGCCG
>CAYSHQ010000534.1:0-1758 GCA_964430835.1 uncultured Lentisphaerales bacterium | reverse complement strand
GGGGCGCGCCGGGCCCAGCAGGAGGAATACAACCGGGTGCACCAGATCACACCGCGCAGCACACAACGCGCCCTGCAGGCGGAGGAGACCGTGGCCGGTCAGGCCCGCTCGCTGGAGGAGCGGGTCGTAGCGGAGCGCCCCGAACAGTACGACGTGCGCCGGACGATTACCGAGATGGAACGCGAGATGTTGGAAGCCGCGGAGTCTCTGGAGTTCGAGCGGGCCGCCCTGTTGCGCGATGAGATCCGTGAACTGCAGCGCCTGGATGAAACCCTGAAGAAGCCTGGCGCGGTGGTTGCCACTCCACCCCGGGGACGTGCGGGCCGGGGCGGGAAGATGGCCTACCCGACCGCCGGTGGTCGTCGCAAAAAGTAGCCTACACATGAAGCACGACTGTCAGAAAACTGCGAATAGCGGCCACCACGTCGGGTCCGTGCACAGCGTGGCCTTCGAGCTCACCTCGGCGTGTACCCGCAAGTGTGCGTATTGTTACAATGCCGGACGCTCTGCGGGCGGGAGCCGCAGGGGCGAAATGACGTGCGCAGTCTGGCTGGATCTGATTGACCGGATTATCGACGAAGCAGCGCCCGAACATGTCACGTTGACCGGCGGCGAACCATTACTCTCCGATTCCTTCTGGCCGATCATCGAGCGCTGCGGCCATCGCGGGGTGCCGCTCGGCGTGATTTCCAATGCCGACCTGGTGGATCGGGCGGTGGCTAAACGGCTGGCCGCCTGCCGCGTGCAGTACGTGCAAGTGACCCTGATGGCTCCGGCTCCGTTGCTTCACGACAGTCTGTGCGGATCGGGTTCGTTCGAGCGCACCCTGGCCGGAGCGCGTCTGCTCGCCGAGGCAGGCGTCAAGGTCGGCGGATCGTTCCTCTGTAGCAGGCTCAACTTCGAACAGGCGGGCGATACCTACGCCCTGCTGCGCGGCGCGTCCTTCTCACATTTTGTCTTTAATCGGTTCAATGCCGCAGGCTATGGTTTGCGTCGGATCCGCGAACTGATGCCCACCCGGTCGCAGGTTCTCGCCGCGCTGGAGCAGACCGAGCGCTTTGCGGCCAGAACTGACACACAGGTGTATAGCACGATGCCGATCCCGCCCTGCATGATCGATGAGCGCGCGTTTCCGCATATACGGTTCGGCCAGTGTTCGGCGGGCACATGCAAGGCCCAGTATGCCGTTACGCCGCGTGGCCGGCTCAAGCTCTGTCCGGTGCATGGCCAAACGATCGGAGACCTGCGGCGCAAGAGCATCCGGGAACTGGTGGCCGGCAAGGATGTTCGCCGTTTTCGCAGGGCCATTCCCTCCTTCTGCCGGGATTGTGCGCGCGGAAGCGACTGCCTGGGCGGCTGTGGCGCGGCGGCACAATGGGTTTTCGGCCGTGCCTCCGCGTTGGACCCGTTCATCGCGCAGCATGTTGAGCCTGGTTTCCGGCGGAGAATGGCCGCCGGTTTCTCAGAATAATCGTGGAGTTTGCGGTTCCGGTGACGGGAGTACGCGGAGGTAACGTGGTGGATCAACAAGGAGGTATCAAGCACGTGAAAAAGAAGACAACTGCAGACCGGTTGCGGTCGAAGATGGATCAGGACACCAAAGCGATTCTGGACCGGCGCCAGTTGCTGATCCGCTCGGCATTGCTGGCGGCCGGCATCGGGGCGGGTGCGACCCTTTCCGGGTGCCGGGAGAATGGGGAGGCGCAAGTATGCCTGGATTTGATAGACGAGGTGCCGGGTGCCACGGCCGTGCGACCG
>CAYSHQ010000533.1:1275-1763 GCA_964430835.1 uncultured Lentisphaerales bacterium | reverse complement strand
GTGTTGCTGGATCTGATGTTGCCGGGTGAGAACGGCTTCACCTACTGCCGAAAGTTGCGCGCGGCGGCGCGTACGCAACTGTTACCGGTGATCATGGTGACCGCACGCGACGAGGATGCCGACATTGTGGCAGGGCTTGAGGTCGGCGCCGACGATTACATGACCAAGCCGTTTAGCCCCCGGGTCCTGCTGGCGCGCGTGCGGGCCGTCCTGCGCCGTCGCGCCACGGAACCGGAGGATTGTGCAGACAAACTGGTGCGCGGACCGATCGAGATGGATCGTACGCACCACGTGGTCCGTTTGGATGGCCAACCTGTGGTCATGACCCTGAGTGAGTTCCGGATTCTGGATCTTTTGTTGCGGCGCCCCGGGGTCGTTTTCTCGCGCTATCAGATCGTGGATGCCGTGCATGGCGCCGATTACGCGGTGACGGACCGCTCCGTGGACGTGCAGATCGTCGGGTTGCGTCGTAAAATGGGGCAACATGG
>CAYSHQ010000533.1:0-1265 GCA_964430835.1 uncultured Lentisphaerales bacterium | reverse complement strand
CGGCTACCGCTTGCGCGTGGAGGCGGTATGATGCGGCGGCGCAGTCTCTTCCTGCAGTTGTTTGGTCCGCAAGTGTTGATTTTGCTGGCCAGCATGGCGATGGTGGCGGTCTACGCCTGGCATACCGGCTGGAAGGCGCGGCGCGAAGAACGCCTGCAGGTCATGTATACGCAGGCGGAATTGGCCGCACAGGCCGTTTTCCAGGACGATGGCGCACCCAAGCCGCTGGAGGAGATCGAACGCTTCTGCCGCTCCGTACGGGCCGCTGAAGGGATTCGCGTCACGGTGCTGGCGCCGGATGGGCAGGTGCTGGTTGAGACCGATGCCATTGCCGGCGAGCTGACGTCGCATGCGGATCGACCTGAGATCCGTGAGGCCTTGCGGGCTGGACGCGGCTTCGCCGATCGCTACAGTGCCACCTTGCACAAGCAGCTTTTTTATGCGGCACGGGCCATCACCCGCCACGGGCGCACGGTGGGGGTGGTACGGGTCGCGATGCCGCACGAGGAACTGGTCCACGATCTGACCCAAGCCAGTCAGGGGATCTGGTGGTTGATGCTGGTAATGAGCGCGGGTGCGGCGTTGCTTAGTTATACCGTGGCGCTGCGCGTGGTACGCCCCGTGGCCGCGATGCAAGCCAGTGTGGCGCGGATTGGCGCGGGGGAACTGGCGACCCGTCTGCCCATCCCGCACCTGCCGCCGCTGGCGGAGCTGGCCCATTCGATCAACCAGACTACGGACCGTCTGCAAGACGAGATTCGCGCCCTGGCGCGGGAACGCAACCTACGCGAACGGATCGTGGCCAGCATGTCGGAAGGTGTGCTCGCGACGGATCTCAATAACCGCGTGATGGTGATCAACTTGGCCGCTCGTCGGCAGTTGAATCTGGGCGACCGTACGGTGGTCGGGATGCTGGCGCTGTTGGATGCCGCCACGGATGCCGTCGTGGAACGCGAACTGCTGGATCCGACGGCGCCAGAGACGGCGCTCTGGGGGCGGGTCACACCCTTGCGCGATGCCGATGAGGTGCGCATCGGCACCTTGCTGGTCTTGAATGATATCTCCCATGTGCGCCGCCTGGAACGCGTGCGCCAGGAGTTCGTGGCCAATGTCTCACATGAACTGCGCACGCCGATCACCGCGATCATCGGCTTCGCGGAAACGTTGCTGGAGGCCAAGGTCAAACCGGATCCGGCCACGGCCGAGCGCTTCCTGACCATTATCCGACGGCAGGCCGGACAGTTGCAGTCCATTATCACGGACTT
>CAYSHQ010000532.1:0-1770 GCA_964430835.1 uncultured Lentisphaerales bacterium | reverse complement strand
CGACGTCAATGTCCACCGTCGCCAGCGGCCCCGACTGCTTGCCCAGGATGACGCCGATATTCGGCGACGCTTCGAGCACCGCCCGATAATCCTCATCGCCCATCCGCTGCCAATCCACCTTGTTCCAATCCGGGAACACCGGCCCCTTCTGCTTCGCAGGAATGGGAATGAGGCAGGGCGTGCGCCCCTTCGCCTCATCGGCCCCGAGCAACCGCAAGATGTGATCAACGCGTGACATGCCTCAGCTCAAGAAAGTGAATGCGCGTATCCGTCGCGCCCCGGACCTCGACCTGCCTCGCCCAGACCGGCCTCGCCAAGCACAGCCGCGCGCTGCCGCGCCTTGCCGCGCATCGCCCACTGCGACGCACCGTTTCCGATGCGCCGTGTGTGGACTTGCCCAGCCTCGCCAGACCTAGCCACGCCCCGCCTAGACTTGCCACGCCGCGCCCACTGCGACGCACCGTTGCCGATGCGCCGTGTGTGGACTTGCTCAGCCTCGCCCGACCCGGCCTCGCCCAGCCTCGCCAGGCCTCGCCTTGCCCCGCCGTGCCATGCCAAGCATCGCCCACTGCGACGCACCGTTCCCGATGCGCCGTGTGTGGACTTGCCGCGCCGGGCCGCGCCTTGCCATGCCGGGCCCTGCCGAGCATCGCCCGGCCCTGCCGTGCCCACTGCGCCGCACCAAGCCGGTGCGGCGGATGTGGGCAGGCTGCTGGGTGCTGGCAGGCTCGCGTGCATCAGGCGTTTCTCAGTTCGGCCGTGCGCAGCGCCGGATCAATCACCGGGTCTTCGTGCCGCTGGAGCAGCGCCAGCTTCAGCGCGAGGTTCCGTTGCTTGTGCTCGATCGCTTCCCGTTCCAGCGTCGTCAGGTTCGCCTCGGGATTCATCAGCACCCCTGCCGCGACCGTCTCCGCATTGCGCAGGTGCGCCTTGGCCCGCTCTTCCTTGGTCGCCAGGTATTCGGGAATCTCGTCGGCGTGCAGCGTGCGGTAAGCCACGCCACCCTCGCCCCGGCACGTCAGCACAAAGCCCCGCGGGCGAATCGCCCGGTTCAGGTGATCAATGCCGAAACAGAACTCCGGCTGATCCCGCCGCGCGCACAGTTGCTCTTCCAGCCATTCCGTGCGCCAGCGGCTGCCAAAGGTGATCGGCTCCATCTTGGCCAGCGTGTCCTTCCACAGCGGCAACCGCCGCAGATCCACGCTCGGGTTGAGGGCAGGCGTTTCCATTACTCGGAGAATTTGGCGGTGAACCGGCCTAACTTCGGGCGCCAATCGCCCAGGCCGCACAGCATCCCGGCATCCGTGATCGCCTGCCGGATCGAGGACAGGTTGATCACCCCCGAATCGTAGTTCAGCCGGAAGACCAACCGCCAACCCGTCGGCACCATTGGCCGCACGCGGATAATGCGCTTCTGCGTCACGACCACGCCGCAGCGGATGGCAAAGCGCGGATCGCCCGCCAGCTTCTCGACCTTCTTGCCGTCCAGTTCGTCGTGCTGGAGCGCCACCTGATCTTCCTCGCAGAAGACCGCCGCCTGGCAGTCCTTGCCCAGCCGCAGCTTGCGCGCCCCGTCGAGCACCATGCGCTCGATGTTCGCCGCCGGAATGTAGGGCCGGCCGTCTGCGTTCAAATACCACCCACCCAGCCATTCCAGCCGTGCCAACTCCTCATTGTCCGCGTCCGTCTTCTTGTTCTTCTTCTCCGTGATGCGCTTCATGGCCCGCACGACCTCATGGGTCGGGTCGGCCAATAGCCCATTGTGCATGA
>CAYSHQ010000531.1:0-1777 GCA_964430835.1 uncultured Lentisphaerales bacterium | reverse complement strand
ACGCGCCAAGAGTTGGCCACAAAATGCACAAAAAACACAAAAGTGCCTTTTGTGCATTTTGTGGCTATCAGAAATGCCTCTGCCTTCCCCTGCCAAATGGCCCAAGTCAGTGAAACAGGGCTGCGCCCCGGAACCGCCGTCTTCCGCCGGTATGGGTTGAATCAACCCCTCCACCATGCTATTCTCATCGCGACGGACAAGCAGAATGCTACGGAGACCTGGTATGTCGCATGACTGGCGCTCAGAACTGACCAAGATCATTGACAAGAAACCGCGCGCTACGCGGGCGGAACTCGAAAGCGCACGGTTTACCCAGTTTATCGAGGATGTCATTGTGCCGGCCTTCAAGGAACTTTCCGACGAACTCGGCAAGCACGACCGCAAAGTCACCACCCGTCAGACCGCCGTCTCCGCCACGTTCTCCGTCTTCCAGAATGAGACTGAAGAGATCACCTACCGCATCCTCTCGCGCTCCTTGACGGTCGGGCTCGTCCCCTATGCCGAGGTCCGCATGCGCAAGGGACAACGGCTGGTGAAGGCCGAAGGAAATATCAAGGGCGCTGGCACGGCCAGCACGATCGAGCAGGTCACCCCCGCCGATGTGATCACTAACTTCCTCTCCTACTACCGCACCGCCATGGACGCCGGACAGGCCGTCTGAGGCGTGCGCCAACCACGCGCCCGCGCCCACACCCCGCGATGCTTGACCGCCGCCATCTGCTGCACCTGCTCGCCTGCCACAGCACCCCGGGCGACGAGGCCGAAGTCTGGCAACTGCTTGAACAGCACTGGCACGCCGCCGGCCTGACACTCACACCGTTGGGGGACTACGCCCTCACCGCCACCACCCCCGCGCGCCGCCGCCGCCCCATCCTGCTCATCACCGCCCACATGGACTCCCCCGGCTTTGCCGTGGACCGCCTCCCGGCCGCGCGCGGCAGCCGTAAGGCCGTTGCCGGTCTCACGCGCCTCGGCGGCGCCGCCTTCCCCGGCCAGCAGGTGCCCGGCCTGCTCAAGACCCGCTCCGGCAAAACCCCGGTCCTCATTTGCAAACACGCCAAACCCGGCAACGAACCGGACTTCTCCTGCGAACCACTCCCAGCCGCACGCCACCTGCCACCCGACCTCCGCCACGGCGACCGCGTCTGCTTCGCCGGCACCCCGGAACTGACCGGCGACAAAATCGTGGCCCCGTTTCTCGACAACCGCCTCGGCTGCTGGCTCCTGACCGCACTGGCGCCACAACTGACCACCTGGAAGACGCCTTGGCAGATCGTACTGGCAGCCACGGGCAGCGAGGAGTTTGGCGGCTTTGGCGCCTCGGTGCTGGCACACCACGTGCGCGCCGACCTGGCGATCGTGCTCGACGCCACCTACGCCTCCAAGGAGCAGCAGGTACACCTCGGCGGCGGACCGGTGCTCACGCTAAGCGACGCCTCCGTGCTGCTAAGCCCGGCCCGACGCGACCAGATCGCAGACGCCCTGAGCACGGCCGGCATCCCCTTACAGACAGAAGTCTACAATTTCAGCGGCACCGATGCGCGCGCCTTTCCGCGCCTGGGACAGACCTGCCCCGTGCTGCCGCTCCTGCTGGCCACCACCGGCAACCACTCGCCACAAGAAACCGCCGACTGCCGCGACGCCGACCACCTGCTGGCCGCGATCACCTGCCTGGCTACCCGGCAGCGATAGGCCGTGGATGCGCGGGGAGCAGGGTTCAGGGTTCGGGGTTGGGGCGGGGCCGCCGGACCCGCCGCCGTCAAAGGATTGCGCGTGA
>CAYSHQ010000530.1:0-1782 GCA_964430835.1 uncultured Lentisphaerales bacterium | reverse complement strand
GGTAACTTGAAGTTATGGACGAGTGGCAGGAAACTGTCAGGTTCTTTGTCTTACCCATCCTTCCATGCCCCCTAATCTTCCCATCTTCCATTCATCCAACTTCCGCCACAAGTCCATATGGAGCTTTGCTGTTTTTGGCAGGGTGGGGGTTGACGCATGAGCTCTTTTGAGCTAGTATGATCTCCTTTGCAACACCCCAATAGGAGTCTGAGCTTGTGATGAAACCACTTTCCCTCGCGCTGGGCGTCAAGGCCGACCCGATCGAATACCGCTACTCCTACGAATGGCTCTTTCGTCTGATGAGCCAGGAGGGCGTGCGCTGCCTCCAGCTCGGTTCGTTCTTCGAGGTCTACCACCTGCCGGATGAATGGTTCGTCCGGCTGCGGCGTCAGGCTGACGAGTTCGGCATCCAGATCACGAGCCTCTTCACCACCCACCGGGAGCTGGGGGGGTTCTTCCAGGACGATCCGGCCTGGGTGGCTGTGGCGCGCCGCAACTTCGAGCGCTATATCGAGGTCGGCGCGCTGCTGGGCGCTGCGGCCGTCGGCCACAATCCCGGTGCCGTGCTGCGCGACCAGATGGGGACCAAGCCGCAGGGGTGGGCCACCTACCTGCACCACATGCAGGAGCTCATGGCCTTCGCCCACGCGCGCGGCGTGCCGTTTCTGACCATCGAACCGATGTCCTGCCAAGCCGAACCGCCCACGCTGCCGGACGAGATCCGCGACATGGGCGAGTGCTTGCGGCAGTTTCACCAGACCCATCCGGCCACCAGCCAGGCGCTGTACTGCGCGGATGTTGCGCACGGGTTTGCCGATCGCGACGGCATCGTACGCTTCGATAACTACGCGCTGCTGGAGCCGTGTTTGCCGCATCTGTACGAGCTGCATCTAAAGAACACCGATGCGCGGTTCGACAGCACCTTCGGCTTCACGACAGCGGACCGCAAGCGCGGCATCGTGGACGCCGCGGCCGTGCGCGATTTTCTGCGGCAGCGCGCCGATCAGTTGCCGGTTGATCACCTGATCGGCTACTTGGAAATTGGCGGGCCCAAGCTGGGACGCGACTACAGTGATCATCTGCTCGAAGACCAGCTGCGTCAGTCGCTGCGCTATCTGAAGGAAGCGTTTCTGGGTGAAGCAGCGGCGGTGCCTGTCTTTCCGCCATCCGCGCCAGCGCCCCGCGCCGTGCCGCAGCAGGTGCAGCCGGTCGTGGAGATCGCGCCCTCGTTGATGTGCTGTGATTTGTGCAACCTCGAGGAGAGTGTGCGCCGTCTGGAAGATGTGGGTGTGGATTATCTGCATATCGACATCATGGACTCGCATTTCACCCCGAATTTGCCGCTCGGTTTGGAAGTGTTGCGCCAGTTGCGCCGTAAGACCGCGCTCCCGTTTGACCTGCACTTGATGGTGAACGACCCGCTCTTCTTTATCGAAAAGACCAAGGACCTGCCGGTGCAGATGATCTCCGTGCACGCGGAATCCACGATGCACCTCGACCGGGCCCTGGCCACCTGCCACGACGCCGGCATCCGCACGGGCGTGGCCTTGAATCCGGCCACGCCGCTGGCCGTGTTGGAGTATGTGCTGGACCGGATCGACTTTGTTTTGATCATGACCGTGAATCCCGGCTTTGCCGGCCAGGCGATGGTGGCATCCGGCTTCCGCAAGCTGGCGGACTGCCGCCGTTTTCTGGATGAGCGCGGCCGCGCCGACATCGCCATCCAGGTCGACGGCAACGTCAGCTTTGCCAACATCCCGCGTATGGTGGCGGCGGGGGCGC
>CAYSHQ010000529.1:0-1784 GCA_964430835.1 uncultured Lentisphaerales bacterium | reverse complement strand
ACAAACGCAGAAGCCGGCCTGCGCCTGGGATATGAACAGGCCATCCGCTCGCTGATACACAAGGCAGCCATCCAGTAATTCCTTGAGGGTGTCGGCGAGTTGCTGGCGATCCGCCTCGCGATTGGCCGGCAGGGAACGAATGAGCCGCATCAGTGCCGCGGCAGTCCATCCGCTGCCGCCGCCCCAATGGGATGAATCCAGCAGCGCCCCTTTGTCCTCCCGCCAGCGATGATGCATCATTTTAATCTGCGGGTCCCACAGGCGGCGCAGAATTCCGCGGAGTTGCGCGATCGACTCATCGTAATATCCAGCGGCGGCGAGAAGTGGCGCAGCCGTAAAGGTTTCGTCGGACCAGACCTCTTTGGCATCAGCAATGTGAAAGAGAGTGCCGTCGGCCGCGCGGGGCCCGACCTTGAGCGCGAACTGCAGCATGTTCTCCGCGGCTTTTTGCAGCTGGGGATCGCCGGTCAGGTGGACTGCGCCCAGAAGGGTCTCGCCAAGCATGAGTGGATCCAGGGTCGATCCGCCCGAGGCGGCGACGACGCCATCCTTCGTGACATTGACCAAGGAGGCTCGCGCCAAGGCGATGGCCGCATCCACTTCGCCCGCCTCGAGCAAGGCCTGCCCGGCGGTTCCCTGTTCCCATGACTGGCGCTGAAAGCCCATCATCGCCAGTCGTGCCTTGTTCACGAGCTGATCCTCGCGCAGCTCGCGGGCCAGCGCTGCGTCGCCCACCTGGGTCCACGGGGTGGCGGCATCACGCCCCCACGCCTCGAATTCGCTGAGCGCGCACCATTTGTTTTCCGCGGGGATGCATTCCCTGAGGGTCAGCCAGCTGACATGCTTGCGCGCGAAAGTGAATTCCTGGCCGGTCGCCTTCTGCTCCAGTTGCAGATGGAGCCTGGAGGCGTCGGAAAATTCCACCACAACCTCCTTCCAATAGGAGTCATGGGGTTGCGGCGCGGCGCGCCAGGCAGCGCGCAGGTAGAGCACCAGCTTGTCAATCGCCACGGCGCGCCCAAAATCAAGCCGCCACCAGATGCCAGGTTCCTGTTGTGGGCCCCAGGAGCCATGGGCATGGACGTCATCGTTGCGACGGTTTCCATCGATGGCGCACCGTGCGGCAAATTCCACCTGATTGTATTCACTGTTGCTGGTGGCATGGGGGAATGACGCGACGTCGCCACCCGGGGCGGCGCTCGGATTGAGCGCAACATTGCGATAATCAGTGCCGACTTTCCCTGTTTCCAGAAAGACGGGCGGAACCGCGGCCGTTGCCCCGGAAGCGCTGATGGTGCAGACCATGAGGGCAGCCTGGGCCGCCCACTTATGCCAAAGGTGCATTCGCGGCCTCATGCATTTAGTTTTGCTGTGGTTGATCAAGGGCGGACGGACGCCTGGAGGCCTCAGGGAATGCCATGCCCCTGGGCGGCGACCCACAGGGCATACCAATCTTCCCGCTGCAGGATAATGCCGGCTGCCTTCGCGGCACTCTCGATGCGTTCGATCTTGTTGGTGCCGATCACCGGCAGGGGTCGGCTCGGGTGCGAGAGAATCCACGCGTAGGCGAGTTGCTCCAGGGTCGCCCCGTTGTAGCGCACGGAGATTTCCGCGGCGGCCGTGGCGAGACGGACGGCGGCGGGGTTGCTTTGGTTGAAGAGCTGCCCGCCCGCCAGTGGGCTCCAAGCCATGGGCTGGACGCGTTGCTGCTGGCACAGATCAAACGTGCCGTCGTAGATCGGAGCCATCTGCAACAGGTGGAACTCCACCTGATTGGTCACGAG
>CAYSHQ010000528.1:0-1786 GCA_964430835.1 uncultured Lentisphaerales bacterium | reverse complement strand
CAAATCCTTTTCGTCGGGGGGCACGGGGCGCTGGCCATCCGTGGCCGGGGCACCGCTGGCAGATACCCACAGGCAGAGATATTCTCATATGGATCGCCCGCCCGAAGCAATGCGAATCCGGCAATCCCTCGGTGCACACTTGTTTCCACCTTGCGACTTTTGCCCCGGCCGTGTATGGTTGCGCTTTGGCTGGGTGCTCTATGGCAGGTCCTTCCTTATCGTTATTTCAGCAGCAGCGGCAGATGATGGTGCTGGCGCCTCAGTTGCGCCAGTCGTTGGAGATGCTCCAACTGCCGATGCTGGAGCTGCGTGCCGTCATCCAGCAGGAGATGGAGACCAATCCGACGATCGAGGATGTCACCGATCCGCACGAAATCTCCATGGATGCCGAACGCCCCCCCGCGACCCCCTCCGCGCAGGAGGATGGACCGCTGGACTTCGACAAGGATATTGATGGTCTCGTCAAGTTGGATGAGGAGTGGCGTGATTACTTCCTGCAGGGGCGGGAGAACACCCCGCATTCCGAAGCCGCCGAGGAGCGCCGACAGTTCCTGCTCGATTCCATGAAGCAGCCGGTCTCCCTACAAGATCACCTGCTGGACCAGATTTCTTTGACCGAGCTCTCCGCGCCGGACAAGCAACTGGCGGAGACGCTCATCGGCAACCTGAATGACGATGGCTATTTCATCGGCAATCTCGAGGAGCTGGCCTCCCAGATGGGGTGCAACCCGCACCACCTCCACGATATTCTGGCTGTGATCCAGGATTTTCACCCCACCGGCGTGGGGGCACGCGATGTGCGGGAGTGCCTATTGCTGCAGTTGGATGCGCTGGGCGAGGGGACACAAGTGCAGCTGGCCCGGAAGATCGTGGATCGTCATTTGGATGATCTGGCAGCCCGGCGGCACAAGGCCATCGCCAAGGAGCTGGATGTTGCGCTGGAGGTGGTGCAGGATGCGGAGAAGTTCATCCGCGCCCTGGATCCGCGCCCCGGACGTATCTTCGCCCCCGAGCTTTCCGAGTATGTGACGCCGGAAGTCGTGGTGCAGCGGGTCAATGGCCGGTATACGGTGCTGCTGGACGATGATCAGCTCCCGCATGTCCGTATCAGCGCGCACTATCGCCAACTGTTGCAGGATCCTGGCACCACGGCGGAAGTCAAGTCGTACATCCGTGAGCGCATCCGGGCCGGTGCCTTCCTGATCAAGAGCATCCACCAGCGGCAGCGTACCATCCGGCGCATCGCCTCGGAGATTGTGGATGCTCAGCAGGATTTCCTGGACCAGGGGATCGCCCACCTCCGCCCCATGACCATGTCCGAGGTGGCGACCAAGGTGGGCGTGCATGAGACTACGGTCAGCCGCACGGTGGCTAACAAGTATATGACCACGCCCCGTGGCGTCTTTGAAATGAAGTTCTTCTTTACGCCCGGCCTGCGGACGGCCGACGGTTCCTCGGTCTCCAACAAGACCGTGCAGGACCGGATCGCCAAGCTGGTGGCGGAGGAGTCCCCCGCCGATCCATTTTCCGACCAGGCCATTCAGGAGAAGCTCGAACAGGCCGGCATCCATGTGGCCCGCCGCACGGTGGCCAAGTACCGCATTGTCTTGAAGATCCCCCCCTCGCACCAGCGCCGGCGTAGCTAGAGCCTGTCCCAAAGCCGCCTTTTTGCTTCTTTGCCAATGGTAACCACTCAGGTATCAGGGTTCGGGGTTCGGGGAGTACTGCCAACCTTCCTCGCCATGGCTGCTGTGCGTCAGACTGGTTCCGGCCTGCGTTCGGTCCG
>CAYSHQ010000527.1:0-1787 GCA_964430835.1 uncultured Lentisphaerales bacterium | reverse complement strand
GCTGCGTGGCAGCGGTCGCGCGCGTCCGAGCCGTGGGCCAACAAACTACGAACTTGCGTTGCCATGCGCTCGGCGTTGCGGCTCATGCGAAAAGATCAGCCGCGCGCAGAGGTGCGTAACCAACGGACAAGCCGTAGCCCCATCCCGTTCCAAGCCTAGGAACGAACTTTTTTTGTCTCACTTAGAGGATCCCAAAACTTCTCTTGCGCTTGTGAGAATCCAGCCATTCGTTTTCGCTTATGGGACGCCGGCCTCAAGCGGTCAGAGACCGCCGCTACAGTGCTTGCGCCTCGTGAGTAGCGCGGGTTCGCCCCGAACCCAGTGGACCGAAGGCTCGTTAAACCCCGAAGAGCTCTCCGCCATCGTCCCGGGGCGGGCCGGGGCTACTGGCTGGCTCGTTGGAAGGGGTCCGGGCGCTACCCGCGGACCCCCAGGCGCGCCTTCACCTCATCTGTCAGCACCACGGGCGTGCGGGGGATGGCATCGAGGCGAAAACGCGCGATAAGCGCAGTGGGCAGGATCTCCTCGCCCGGTGCAGCCCAGCCGCACCATTCAGCCAATAAGCCGACCACTTGCGCGGGGCGCAACCCCAGCTGCCGCAGCGTGGCAATGCGCGTATCGCCATGGCGCTTGGCCAGGCGCCGGCCATCGCTACTGACGACCAGCGGCACATGGATGAAGCGCGGCGGCGTCAACCCCAGCGCGCGATAGAGCAGCAATTGCCGGTGCGTGGCCGGGAGCAAATCATCCCCACGTAACACTTCGGTCACGCCCATGGCCGCGTCGTCCACCACCACCGCCAGCATATACCCGGCGCCCTGCGCATGGCGCGCGATCACAAAATCGCCCACGGTCTGGGCAGAGTTTTCCTGCTGCCAGCCATGAAAACCATCCTCAAACGCGACGGTAGCCCCGCCCCCGGCAAAGCGCCAAGCCGGCAGCCGACCAGCCGGCAGTGTCGCCGCAGCCGCCGCATAAGAGCCAAAGCGCTGACGGCACTCGCCGCCATACGCCAGGCCATCCTCACCCGCATGTGGCGCCGACTGTCCGGCCTCCACATCCTTGCGTGAGCAGACGCATGGATAGACGCACCCGGCCGCCTGCAACGAGGCCAACGCCGCCGCATAATGCGACAAGCGCGCACTCTGGACATAGGGACCCACCGGACCGCCCACGTCCGGTCCTTCGTCCCAGTCCAGCCCCAGCCAGCGCAGATCCGCCAGTGCCTCTGCGGCGGCGTGCGCCTTCACCTTGGGGTGGTCGAGGTCCTCCATGCGCAGCAGTAACGACCCGCCCCGGCTGCGGATACTCAGCCAGGCGATCAGAAAACTGCGGGCATTGCCCAAATGCAACGCGCCCGTCGGACTCGGTGCCAGACGGCCGCGCACGGAAGTAGAAGAACCCTGCGACATGCCAAAATTATAGCAGAATCTGGGAGCGTAAAACAGGCCCCGCTTGTCAAGACCCAAACCGATCTATGAAAAACATTCCAACCGCAAAATGTAGTGGACAGTCGGAACCAGACATACTAAATGTAGAGGCTTCATGGCGTACAAAGGGTTCTGAGGTGAGCCATCTGACGCCATACCAACCAGCGTCCCCGCCACACCCTTCTTCTGTCCGAGGATCTCCATGAGCATCGAAGCGTTGCAGAACTATGTCTTCACGTCGAAATACAGCCGGTACATCCCCGAAAAATAGCGACGCGAGACCTTTGAAGAAGCGGTGGACCGTGTCATTGAGATGCACCAGCGCCATTTTGCCAAGCGTGGTATCCCCGTGGATGA
>CAYSHQ010000526.1:0-1788 GCA_964430835.1 uncultured Lentisphaerales bacterium | reverse complement strand
CGGCTCCGCCCGGCCCTCACTTACCCACGCAGATACGCCAGGATGGGTGGGAAGGCGCGGCGGGGGGCGGCGTTACTGGAAAAGCCAATGATGGCTTGGGCGTACGGAACAGGCCGGACGGAACGGGCCGGCAAACCAAGACGGAGGGCGCATGACGATGAAGCACGACTTCGACCTGATCTGCATCGGGCTAGGGCCGGCCGGCATGGCCGTCTCGCTAATGGCCTCGTCCATGGGGTTGCGGGTGGCCGGGGTGGAGAAGCACAAGATCGGCGGCGACTGCATGAACGTGGGGTGCATCCCGTCGAAGGCGCTGCTGCAGATCGCGCGCCAGCGCCATGCGCATGCCGGGCTGGAGCCCTATGGGCTGGGGCCGGCGGCGGCGCCGGAGGTGCTGGACCCCTTCGCGCGCGTCCAGCGCCACCTGGATTACATCTCCGCGAAGAAGACCCGCGGGATGTTCGACAAGGTCGAGCTGTTCCTGCAGCAGGGGGCGGCCGAGTTCGTGGACGCGCACCGGGTCCGGGTGGGCGGGCGGGTCATCAGCGCCAAGCGGATCTTCATCGCCGCCGGCACGCGGCCGCTGATCCTGCCGGTGCCGGGCATCGCCGATATCCAGCCGCTGACCAACGAGACGATCTTCAGCCTGGACAAGGTCCCCGAGCGGCTGATCGTGCTGGGGGGCGGTGCCATCGCCTGCGAGATGGCGCAGGCCTTCCAGCGGCTCGGCAGCCAAGTCACCCTGGTCCAGCGCTCGGGACACCTGCTTTCGGGGGGCGATCCGGCGGCGGCGGCGCTGCTGGAGGAGGCGCTACGCGCCGAGGGGGTGCGGCTGCTGACCGGCCACCAGCCGGCGCGGGTGGAGAAGCGCAATGGCACGATCGTGCTGACCACCGACCAGGGCGAACGCGCCGAAGGCGAGCAGCTGCTGGCTGCCACCGGGCGGCTGATGGACTACCGGGGGCTGGCGTTGGACAAGGCCGGCGTGGCCGTCGGCGCCAAAGGCGAGATCGCCGTCAACAAGCACCTGCAGACCAGCCAGCGCCATATCTATGCGGTGGGCGACTGCAACGGCCACCATCTCTTCTCGCACGCGGCCATGCACCAGGGGATGATCGCGCTGATGAACAGCATGAGCCCCTGGCCGCTGCGCCAGGACTTCCGCAAGTTCGTGGTCCCCTACACGGTCTTCACCGAGCCGCAGATCAGCCATGCCGGCCTGCACGCGCGCGAGCTGGTGCAGCGGGGGGTGCGCTATGAGATGATCGAGACGCGCTACGGCGACTACGGCGCGGCGATCGCGGAGAATCTGGGCACGGGGTTCGTGCGGGCCTACGTCAGCCCGCTGGGACGCATCTACGGCGCCGACATCGTCGGTGAGGGCTCCGGGGAGATGATCAATGAGTGGGCGCTGGCCATCCAGAAGCGGATCCGGATCCACGACATCATGATGCTCCAGCACTCCTTCCCGACCATGGGGTTCATGAGCAAGCGGATCGGCGAGATCTGGATGATGAACAAGATGAAATCAGCCGCGCTGCGCCGGCTGGCCCAGTGGGCGTTCCGGACCTTCTGACGGAGGTCTTCAAGGGGGCAGATGCGCATACTTGTCCAGCATCAGGCCGGCCAAACCCTTGACCCAGCCCGCACGGCGATGCGCCGACAACTCTACCACCGTCCGACCGCCTCCCCTCATCAGCGCCTGCTGCACCGCCAGGATCGCCTAGGCGGTTCCATATCGAAGGGCCGTCGCACGAGGGGTCTGGGTTCGGGGTTCAGGTGAATGGG
>CAYSHQ010000525.1:957-1800 GCA_964430835.1 uncultured Lentisphaerales bacterium | reverse complement strand
CAGTAGCCCCGGCCCGCCCCCGGGCCGAGGGCGGATTGCTATCCTGGGCGGGCTGAACAATAATATGGAGCGCGGCAAGCGGACCCGTTTGCGGTGCTAGCTTCGTCGCGATCCTTGTTCTGATCGGTGTCCTGATCATAGCCACCTTAGATCGCGCTGCCCGCGGCCCGGGGCGGACCGGGGCTACTGTCGGCAGCATGCGCCATGCGCTGGATAGCCGAAGAAGGCGGCGAGGTAGTTGCTATGTACGATTTTATGGGACACGCGCAGGGCCAGCCCACCGGGGCGCGCCAGCACATGCACAACCTTCTCGCCACCCTTGTCTTCCCCATCTTTCCAAGCATCCAGCCCCCCATTCTGCCGCAGTTCTGGTCACAGCGCTCGCAGCAGCAAAGCCACGGACGAGCCGCTTGCTTCGGTGGTCAGCACCAGCACTGGCGCGCCGGCGGACTGGATGACCACCAACGCCGCCTGTAGCGCCGTACAGGCCCCCTGTGTATCGCCGCAGAGCGTGGCAGGTGCCAGACGCGCCAGCAGGCGCGTACCAAAAACTTGCTGCAGCGCCGCGGTTTCCGCCGCTGCCACCGCCGCGTCGCCATTGGCCGAGACGCACACACCTGCCACCGCCTGCGGCACCACCCCCGCTTGTTGCAGCGCACACCAGATCGCACTCGCAGCCATCCGGCCAGGGTCGTCCGTCGCAAGCTCTGACCATCCCCCTGAGCCACTCCCCCCTAGCCCAAATAGTTTACATAACCGCCGTTATCCGAGACTGAGTTGTCCCGCCCCTCGCTCGGAAATGCAGCTTGTACGTCCTATCCGTGGCGAGCTACCCACCAGGGT
>CAYSHQ010000525.1:0-947 GCA_964430835.1 uncultured Lentisphaerales bacterium | reverse complement strand
TCGTGAATCAGTCGATCGCGCATCCCGGTCACTTTGCTCCACTCAATATCGGGTTGTCGCACGCGCAGGTCTTCTGGGATTTTCTTGGTCGCCTCGCCTATGATTTCCAAACTTCGGACGAACGCTCTCTTCAGCGTCGGATCCTGGCTGAAGGAAGGAAAGTCCCTGCCTGGAAGTTGCGCCAAAACATAGTCGATCTCGTCCAAAACATGTAGGACGTACTCACGCGGCGAATGGGACACGCTCCACCTCCCGCATGATATGAGGACCGATGTGAGAACTCAGGCTCTCGGGGGTCACCAACTCGACCCGTCGTCCCAGGATCTCCTCCAACAAGAACGATAAATCCATAAAACTATCAAAGGAGTGCCGAGCGGGGTCAAACTCGACGAGGATGTCCACATCACTCGCTGGCGTCTGCCGTCCAGTGACAAACGACCCGAACAAGCCAATTCCAGTTATACCAAGCGCTAAGAGCTGACTTCGCGCGTCTTGCAGGCGCGCGACCACTTCTTCTTTGCACGATGCAGGTGCATTCATAGAGTGCTCACTATATTCGATTGATGCATGGGGCGCAATTCGATGTTAAGCCAATCCAGTAATTCCGCCTCCGCCTCTCCGCAAGATCGCCGCGCGCCATCCAAACGGGCCTGATATTCTCTCGCGGTAAACCGATCATGCGATACA
The DNA here is from genome assembly GCA_964430835.1 of uncultured Lentisphaerales bacterium. Lineage (GTDB taxonomy): Bacteria > Verrucomicrobiota > Kiritimatiellia > RFP12 > CAIWXQ01 > CAIWXQ01. The sequence continues at coordinate 260 of CAYSHQ010000525.1, read as the reverse complement.
GAAGGCCGGGCACCGGCTTAAAAAAACCGAAACGTTTCGGTTTTTTGGCCCAGCCTGGCAACCGCCAGGTAGTTCTGCGCGGTCGCCACCGAGTGATGAAAGTGCTCTTTAAGCCCGCGCAGCCACGCCTTCAGTCCGCTGGCTGCGCTGGCGCGGGGCGGGTGAAGGGGGCCACAAACACTTACACGGCCACACTTACACGGCTACACTTACACGGTTCACTTACACGACCCGCTTGCTCGGAGAGGGACTAGCGTGTA
>CAYSHQ010000524.1:0-1800 GCA_964430835.1 uncultured Lentisphaerales bacterium | reverse complement strand
ACTCTCCCGTTTCCGTTCACGCCAGGGGGTGGGTCGGTGATTGTCTGCGCCGGCCCACCCCCGTTTTTTTAATCCCGCAAGCTGGACCACAATAACCAGAATCGCCGCCCCCAGCCACAAAGCGAATGGCCCGACTTGCCAAGACGGGTGAACCTGTTGGATACTGCCACCTAGCACATAGCACCTAGCACCTCCCACCCATGCACCCCTCGCTCCTTTTACTGGCCACCACCGCCGAGCCGACCGGCGCGCTCGCCGCCATCCGCACCGTCTTTGACCGCGGCGGCTTTGCCATGCCACTACGGCTGCTCTGCTCGCTGGTGGCCGTGGCCATCACCATCGAACGACTGCTCGTCTTCCTGATCTGTCGCAGAACCGTGGCGCCTGGCACGTACCCCCGTGCTGATCAGCGCCGACCGCACCGCACACCTCGGCACCGGCATCGAACTGCTTGCCAAGCTCAAACGCGCCGGCGTCGAGGCCGTCGCCTTCCAGGTCGCCGCGCCGGAGAATAATGGGTAGCCGCAGAAGGGCGGGCAGCACGGTTTAGCGCTATGCCTCACGACATTCCCATACCCGACACGCACGCACGCGACCTACGCTTCGGCGGCGCCGTCTCGCTGGCGCTGCATGCCGCGCTGCTGCTGGTCGGCCTGGCCGTGACCACTTCGCGCACGCGCTTCACCACACCCGCCGTGCAGACGATCCGGCTGGAAGTAGACCTGCCCGTGACACCACCCGCGGCCGAAATCCTCGTCACACCCGCCGCCCCGTCGGCCGACGTCCCTGTGCCACAGCCCAGCGCCGCCCCGTCGGCCGACGTCCCTTTGCCACAGCCCAGCGCCACCCCGTTGGCCGACGTCCCTTTGCCGCAGCCCATCGCCATCCCACCAGTAGATGCCCCTGTGCCGCAGGCCGTCACTGCCCTGCCCGCCGCCACCGAGGAGCGCCGCCCCTTAGCTAGCGCTCCGCGAGAGGTCGCCCCCGCCGCGCCGGCTGCCGTGGCCGCCGATCTCGCGCTCGCAGACCGCGTGACCACGTTGGTGGCCACGGATGCCATCGCGAAACGACTCTCCGGCACCGGCACGAACACCCCGCGCGACCATGTACCACCCCCCCCCATGGCCGCACCCGCCGCCGGCAGCCACCGCACCGGCACCCCGCAGACCAGCGCCATCGCCCTGCGACGGGAGCTACAACCACCCTACCCCCTCGGCGCACGCCAGCGCGGCGAAGAAGGGACGGTCGCACTGGAAACCACCGTCACTACCGAGGGAAAACCCACGCTGGTGTCGGTCATCACATCCAGCGGCTTCGCCGACCTGGACCGCGCCGCCAGGAAGGCCCTACAACGGGCCGGCTTCCACCCAGCCACCGAAAATGGGCGCCCAGTCGAAGCGCGGGCGCACATCACCATTGTCTTCCGCCTCACGAATTAATCCCATGCAACCCCTCTGGACACCACTGCCCCCGTTGCCCACCAACCGCCCTTGGCGGCTGGGCACCACCTCCTATGTCTACCCGGAAGGAATCACACCCGATGCCACACCGGCGCGCGTCGCCGCCTGGCAGGGGCACATGTCGGAGAGCATCGCGCGCCTCCTCGATCTCGGCCTCGCGCCACACCTGCTAGCCATGGAAAACCTGGGCATGCCATTCGACTGGTGCGCGCCCATCATTGAATCCGCCGGCCTCTCCGTCTGCCTGGACATCGGCCACCTCTGGCGCTACGGCGTGCCGGTCGAGGCGCACCTGCAGCGCTGGCTGCCGCGCACCCGCGTCGTGCATCTGCACGGCGAG
>CAYSHQ010000523.1:0-1802 GCA_964430835.1 uncultured Lentisphaerales bacterium | reverse complement strand
TACGTCTGCGCGGATCCACATATTCTCGCCGATTCGCCGGATCGCCATCTCCATGCTGATCTGCTGCGGATGATCGGGGTGGAGGCGGAGAGTTTCAAACAGCGCACCGCTGACACAGGTCGTCGATATGTGCGGCTCGCGACCGTGACCAAGGCCACGGCCGAAGCCGTACGGCGCATGGGCATTCGCGGCTTCTTTACCGACACGCAACAGACTCGGGATTATCCCTTCGAAACGCCCTTGACGCATCTGGCGGGGTTCGTGAATTACGAGATGGTCGGTTCCGGCGGCATTGAGCAGATGAAGAATGCGGATCTGATTGCCGGGCGAGATGTGCGCATGACGATTGATGTTGAACTGCAAGCGGTGGTTCAGGTCATCGCGGAATTCGCCAATGCGCGGGCGGTTTCGATCGTGGTGATGAATCCGCGCACGGGCCGGATCCGGGCGGCGGCGCAGGTGCCTGCCACGCATGGTGCCGACTTCCCATCGGCCGATCCCCGTGCTCGCACATGGCGCAGCAACATGGATGTGTTCGAGCCGGGCGGGCTGATCCAGCCGCTGGTGGTGGCTTCGGCACTCGAGCTTGGGATCGTTGATACCAATACGCTTATCAATACCGAAAACGGTTCCTGGACCTATCATGGCATTCCCATGCGCGATCCCCATCCTTTCGCTGAAATGTCGCCTGCGGATATTCTGATCAGAGGCGCCAACATCGGCATGGCCAAGATAGGCATCGAAATGGGAACGAACGCGCTGCATGAGGCTCTGGTTCGCTGGGGGTTGAACACACCCGCCGGCACCTGTGTTCCCGGTGCGGAAACCGGAATACTGCATAGTCCCACCCGATGGAGCAAGGTTGAGATTTCCAGGCTTCCGATAGGCCATGGACTCGGCTGCACGCTCATGCAGCTACTCCGTGCCTATACCGCATTTTTCAATGACGGACGGATGGTCGAACCGTATCTTGTCGAGGACAGCCCCCGCTATGACGCCAATGCGCTGGCGGCGCCGGTATCCGGTGCAAGCATCGCCCAGGTGCGCGACATGCTTGTGCGCGTGGTCGAGGAGGGGACATCCACGGATGCCAGGATCGAGGGTGCGACGGTATTCGGCAAGACCGCCGTTGTGCAGAAGGCCATACAGGGTGGCTATGCCGACGACCGCTTTGAAACCGCCTTCATCGGCGGCTTCGAGCGGGAAAATGCCGAACCGATTTTGATCGCCGTCTGGCTTGACGAGCCCGTGCGTGAAGGGAATGCAAATCCGGCTGTGATCATTTTCCAATCTGTTGCCGCAAGGGTGCGCAAGGAGGACAAATAATGACCGTGTCGCCGCTTCAGAATGTACGCTACGATTACGAACCGAAGGTGCCGCGACTTTTCAGGGCGCATCCAACGGCTCTTCGCGCTATTGAGTGTGCGCCTGCTGCGATGGCGGATGGGCATCATACGATTCTGGATGCCTTGCCGTTAACCGGCAGGCTTCCCATCGTGACCTTCGGAGCCGGGGAACCGAACGGATTGCACCGAATACGCGTCGGTGTTGTGCTGTCAGGCGGCCAGGCACCCGGCGGTCACAACGTGATCACGGGGCTGTTCGATGCGTTACGCGTGATGAGCGTGGACGGCGGCCTTTACGGATTCCACGGCGGCCCCGCCGGCATGCTCGGCGGGAAGGCTGCCCTGCTAACGGATGACGTGGTCAACCCCTACCGCAACACCGGCGGCTTTGACATGATTGGATCGGGCCGCACGAAACTGGAAGCGGACGAGCAGTTTGCCAAGGCCGCCGCCACC
>CAYSHQ010000522.1:0-1811 GCA_964430835.1 uncultured Lentisphaerales bacterium | reverse complement strand
CCGCGTAGCCGGCGCTCCAGGAGAAGGTGTAGAGCCCGGTGGAGTAGGCCAGCGATTTGGCGGCGCCCTGATCGACGGCCTTCATGAACAGCTGGAACGGCGGGAAGAAGAACGCCGCCGAGGCGCCCGCGAGTCCCGTGATGAGGTAGATCGCGGGGATGCCGGGCAGCACGATCCCCAGAGCGGCCATGGCCGCCAGCAGGACGCAGGAGAGCAGCATCCAGCGCGCGGCGTTGCGGGGGGTGGCCAGGCGGCCGGCCAGGAAGCAGGCCAGAAGATAGGCCAGGCTCCAGACGGTGGTCACGCCCGCAGTGACCGCAGCGCTGGCGCCCATCCGGGTCACGCGCACGGTGTTGATGAAGAGAAACTGCGCGACCACCATGTCGATCAGCGCGGGAAAGAGATAGATCAGGATGCGGACGAAGCCGGGGAGGGGGGAGGTGTTCATGGCGCGCAAGGATGCCATGGCAGGGACCGGATGACAAGAACCGGTAGACATGAAGGGCGCGAAGGGGATGTTCTTGGTTCGTTGTTCCTGGTGCTTGGTTGCTGCCGCTTGGGGCGATGGTGGCAGCTGTTAGGTGCTAGGTCGGCCATGCACGCGACCGCTGGCTGCGGCTGGATCGGGCGCCCGGCCTACGTGGAGCGGCAGAGAAGGGGTCGGGGTTCAGGCGTAGTACCGCCGGAAACTTAAATTTCCTGCGCCGATCCTGCCCATGTCCGAACCATCGGCCAACTCTTGGCGCGTGGTGCTCCTGTCATCCATGCGTTCCAGTCCGTGAAACAGTCAGTGAAACAGGGATGCGCCCCATGGCAAAAACACCGCGCCTTTTTCATTTTCCCCCGGCGGGGCACATGCTATTCTTTAGTTTTCAGCTAGGGAGAAAATGGTGATGATGATTCATGTGAATGGCAAGCTGGTGCCGGAGTCCGAGGCGACCGTTTCGGTGTTTGATCATGGTTTGCTCTATGGCGATGGCGTGTTTGAGGGGATTCGCAGCTATAACGGGCGCGTCTTCCTGTTGCGCGACCATGTGAAGCGGCTCTACCAGTCGGCGCAGGCGATCAACCTGAACATCCCGATGTCGCAGGAGGAGATGTGCCGGGCCGTGATCGAAACCTGCCGCGCGAACAACTGCCTCAACGGCTATATCCGGCTGGTTGTCACGCGCGGCGTGGGGAATCTGGGTCTGAATCCGTACCAGTGTCCGAAGCCCGGCGTGATCATCATTGCCGCCACGATTCAGCTCTATCCGGCGGAGTATTACGAGAAGGGGCTGCGGATTGTCACGGTGGGCACGGTGCGCAACCATCCGGAGGCGCTGAATCCCAACATCAAGAGCCTCAACTACTTGAACAACATCCTGGCCAAGATCGAGGCCATTAACTGCGGTGTCCAGGAAGCCGTGATGTTGAACCACATCGGGTATGTCTGCGAGGCCACGGGCGACAATATCTTTGTTGTGAACGGCAAGACGCTGGTCACGCCGCCGGCCTGGTGCGGCTTACGCGCGATACGGTCATGAAGCTCGCCGCAGCCAACGGCTATACGGTACGGGAGAGCGTGATGACCCGCTACGACCTCTACAATGCCGGTGAGATCTTCCTGACGGGTACGGCGGCGGAGTTGGTGCCGGTGGTGGAGATTGACAGACGCCAGATTGGCACGGGCGTGCCGGGCCCGGCCACGCGGCAGCTGGCGCAACTCTTCCGGGACTATGCCGCGCAACCGCAAAGCGGCGAGCCGATTCTCTAGAGACAGGGTGCGTAGCCGAACCGGCGCGCACGGGGTAAGCCATGAAGTGCGAGCT
>CAYSHQ010000521.1:0-1818 GCA_964430835.1 uncultured Lentisphaerales bacterium | reverse complement strand
TTTGTCTTTCAGAACTTCAGCCTGCTGTCGCGTACCTCGGCACTGGAGAACGTGGAAATGCCGATGTACTACGGACCGCACTGCCCGGCCGTCGCACGCCACCAACGCGCCCGGCAGTTGCTGCAACGCGTAGGGCTGGGCGAAAGGCTCCATCATACGCCCGGACAACTCTCCGGCGGCCAGATGCAGCGGGTGGCCATTGCCCGCGCCTTGGTCAATGCCCCTTCCATTCTGCTAGCGGACGAGCCCACCGGCAACCTCGACAGCCGCTCCGGCGCAGAAATCATGGCTCTCTTCCACGAGTTGAATGCCGAAGGGATCACGCTGATTATGGTCACCCACGCCGAGGATATCGCCCGGCAAGCCCGGCGCACGATCCATATGCGGGATGGGAGGATCGTATGAACCCGTTCTTGCTGCTGCGCGTGGCGCTGCGCGCCCTGTGGCGGTCCAAGGTGCGCTCGCTGCTCACGTCACTAGGGATTATTGTGGGCATTGCCGCCGTGATTGCCATGAAAGCCATCGGCGACGGCGCCACGGTTATGATCCAGAGCCAGATGAGCAGCCTGGGCGATAATCTGGTGCTGATCTTTCCCGGCAGCCAGAACGCCGGCGGCGTACGCGGCGGCGTCGGCACCCAGCAGAACCTGATGGACGGCGACGCCACCGCCCTGGCCCGCGAATGCGTGCATGTCCGGGCCGTCTGCCCCATTGTGATGTCCTACGGCCAGGCCATGTACGGTGCCAATAACTGGCGCTCCCAGACACAGGGCGTGACGCCAAGCTTTCAGGAGGTGCGCCGTTGGACGCTCACGGAGGGGACGTTTTTCACCGAAGCCGACCTGCGTAGTGGTGCCCGGGTCTGTGTGCTGGGTGCCACGGTCGCCCAAAACCTCTTCGGCGACAATGCGGAGCTGCCAGATAACGCCTTCATCCGCATCCGCAATATCCCCTTCCGCGTCCTCGGCATCCTGGCAAAAAAAGGGACCGCCGCCTGGGGTCAGGACCAGGACGATACCATCCTGACGCCGCTCACCACCTGCCGCCGCGTGCTGCAACGCAACCCCTTTGATAACGTCAACCAGATCGTCGTCAGCCTGGATGACATGGCGAACCTCGACGCCGCGCGCCAGGAGATCACAGCCATCCTGCGCGAGCGCCACCACCTCAACGCCTCCGCAGATGATGACTTCACGATTCGCGACATGACCGAGGTCACCAAGATGGTCTCCTCCGTGGCCAGTTCCATGCGCATCCTGCTGACGATCATCGCCTCCATCTCGCTGGTCGTCGGCGGCATCGGGATCATGAACATTATGCTGGTCTCGGTGACAGAGCGCACCCGGGAAATCGGGCTACGCATGGCCGTGGGGGCCCGCCAGCGTGACATCCTGAACCAGTTCCTGATGGAAGCGATTTTGCTGGCCGGCTTTGGCGGCATGCTCGGCATTGGGGTGGGCATTGCCGCCGCACGTATCCTGGCGGATGCCAAGCAATGGCCAGTCTTGATTGACCCCTCCACCATTATGTTGGCGCTGGGGGTCGCCGGAGGGATCGGCATATTCTTCGGTTTCTATCCCGCCTGGCGGGCCGCCCGCCTGAATCCGATTGATGCACTACGCTACGAGTGAGCAAACAAGCACGCGTTGGCATCGCGCAGACGAAAGATGCAACTCGGCGCGTCACCCAAGCATGACGCAACGAGTAGCGGCTTTTGTCTCACATCCTACTGGTGCTGCGGCGCCGCTTGCATCTACCAGTTGTCCGTGCGAAACGGGCCCACCGGCAGCCCGTCTTTAGAATAGAGGTTGGCAGCCT
>CAYSHQ010000520.1:0-1819 GCA_964430835.1 uncultured Lentisphaerales bacterium | reverse complement strand
TTCTTAGTGTAACGCTGCGGTGCGCATCCTTGCGCGCCGCCGGTCAGGCCTTGTTCCTTCGGACCCGCAGCGGCCAGCCGTGTTTTGGGCCGCGTGTCCTGCACCGGCCCTGACGGGCCAGAGGGTTGGTTAGGCGCTTTTCCTTTCTTTAGCTGTACGCAGCGTTTGGGCCAGTTCGCGGCCTAGTGACAGGCCGATGGCTTCCAGGCGATGGGCGCCATGCCCTGCCGCTTGTGCGTTTTCGTGTTGTATGGCCTCGTGAACTTCCTTGCGATAGATGGGGATGTTGCTGGGCGCGCTAAACCCGATGCGGACTTGGTCGCCACGGACCTCGAGCACTCGGATCTCGATGTTGTTGCCTACGATGACACTTTCGTTCGACTTCCTCGTCAGGATCAGCATGGCGCCCTCCTTGGCTGGTGCTGTGGGGTAGCGGGGCGGGAAATCCGTCGCAGTCAGGCGGCGGAACGATTGGGTTCGGCGCTGGTGGCATCCGCCGGCGCGCTGTCGGTCAGTCGTTCGAGGGCCTCCCAGATGGCATAGCGTACGGAATAGTCCTGGCGGTCGCAGATGATCTGCTTCCCCTTGCGCGTGCGCAGGTTGATGGCCAGTGGTCCTTGCAGATTGGCGGTGGTCTTGCGGACATCCGGCGAGGCGGTCACAATGCTCAAAATCAGGATCTCGTCGGTGTCGCCGATTTCCAGAAAGGCGGCGTCGGCATCGCTAATGCGTGGCTTATATTCGGGGCAGATGAGGAAGGGGTCGATGCAGACAAAGCCGAGCGTGGCAGGTTCGGTGGCACGCATAAAGAGTAAGGGGCTTGTCTCCGGCCTACAGGAGAAGACGAACTGTTTGGCTTCTTCAAAGGCGGGCAACCCTTCCGGAAACTCAAACACACTCTCATCCTGGATGATCGGTTGGACGGAGCGTCTGCCGGTGTTACCGGTTGGCTTCTTGTTGGGTGCTGTGCTTGCCTTGCTCATGGTTTTCGAACTCCCCTTGTGTGATGGTCGGTCTTGCTCTGCGGATAGTCCTTAGCAACACGCATGCCATGGAGAAAAGACGACTGCCACCCGGCAAAGCGGATAAAGTTGCCGTTTAGGCGGCACGCCTTGCCGCAATCAGGGCGGCTAGGCGCTGTCTATCGGCAGACGGGGTGCCCCGGGCCGCAGTTGTCAAAGGCGCTGATTGCCGGTCGGGCCTGCATTAGGCGCGCCCCATGGCGCAATTCCTTATATAGCGGGGCCAGAGTCTGGCGTGGCGGCATGGCACCTGCTTGGCAGTGGGATAGCAAGACAGGTTATTGCGTACAAGGAGGTGTGTTTTGGCTGCCATTCATACAGACATGGGTATTTCCGGCATGGACATCCAGGGGACGATCACCAAGATCCTGGATGTGCAGACCAAGCGTGTCACGACCGCTCAGGCGGCTGAAAAGGAAGTCACGAAGGATATCAGCGCATGGGCCGACATCAGCAGCACGCTGTCCACACTGACGGATGCCCTCTATACGCTGCGCTCGTATGACACATGGAGCAAGATGGTGGTGACATCCAGCGACACCTCCGCCGTGCGCGCTACGGCAACCGGTTCCGCGGACATCAATGCATACGCGATCAAAGTCACGCAGTTGGCTCAGGCGCATACGGTCTCATCCAGTGCGGCCTCGGCGCTGGGGGTCAGCAGCAAGACGGACGACCTGATTGCGGCCGGTGTATTGACGGCGGGCGAGACGTTCACGGTTGAGGGTGTCACATTTACAATCGGGGCGGATGAGCATGGCGTGACCACGGGCGGCGGAGAGACCCTGGCGACACTG
>CAYSHQ010000519.1:0-1822 GCA_964430835.1 uncultured Lentisphaerales bacterium | reverse complement strand
TCTGCCAGCGTACCGCCAGCTCCGCCGTCAGCGGCATCAGGCGGGTCATCAGGTCGCGCGTGACCGCCGTGGTGTTGGTCTGGTAGGCGTCGCACTGTCCGTCCATCCAGGCACCAGACACGCGGGCCGACCACTGGGGGGTGAAGGCATAGGCGGCCGAGAGCTCCACCCCCTGCACATACCCTTCGCCACCATTGCGCTTGGTGACCTCCTTGTTGCCGCTGATGGTGTTGCCGGTGGGCGTGCGGATGATCATGTCCTCGATCCGGGTATAGTAGTAGGCGATCTGCCCGGAGAGCGGGCCGCTGCGCGTTTTGAAGCCGACCTCGCTGCTCAGGAACTTCTCCGGGGTGAGACCCGGGGCTGGCACTTCGAACTCCTTGCTGCGCGCGGTATCGTAGCGGGTCAGGTCGGAGAGGTTGGGGGCACGGAACCCCTGGCTGACGCCGGCAAAGAGTGCCTGCTCGCGCGAGTGGGTCAGCGGTGCGAGCAGCCGCAGGGAGCTGACCGCGGCCTGCCAGTCAGCGGCCAGCGTCGTTGGTTGCTCGGTGATGGGGTCCTTCACGCGGTCGGCCTCCACGCGGGTGTAGGTGTAGCGCGCACCCGGCGTGACATCCAGCCAGCCGCTGCAGAGGTGCACCGTGTCCTGCACATAGACGCCCAGCGTCTCGTAGGAGGCGTCATCCGCCACCGGGCCTTGGATTTCGTTTGTCGTGAGCGCTCCAGCAGAGCTGTATTTACGTTTATAGGAGTCGACGCCATCCCGGTAGTACTCGGCGCCATAGACCCAGTCGCCGGAACGGGTGTCGGAGGCCAACTGCAACGCCGTGCCCCAGGTGTTGACATCAAACCCCTGCCGCTCTTGCTTGCGGTCGCTCTTGACGGTGTACTGGTCCTCTTGTTGGGCCTGCTGGGAGATGGTCCACTCCAGGCTATCCACGGCCCCGTCCAGGTTATCGGCGCGCAGCTTGGCATAGGTCAGGTCGCGCTGCTGGTCAAAGGCGTGCACCAGGTCCGAGCCGCGGCTGAGCCCCTGCCAGTTCAGGCCATAGATGGTCTTATGGGTGCGCCAGGCGTCATCCTGGGTTACGGTCTGGTGGGCCAGCGTGAGGGTGGTGTCCGTGTTGAAGTAGAGGTTGAGCAGCGCATCCCAGTCCTGCTCGTCATAGCCGGTGTGGTGCTGTCGGCCGACGGTGTCGCCGCCGAGCAGGTCGCCAAAATCCTTGTAGGAGTAGCCGCCGACAAAGCCGACGCGGGGGTCCGGGCGTCCGCCCGCCTGCACCCGGCCGATGGTGGACTGTTCTGCGGAGGCGCCCCGGTAGTAGAGTTCGCGCTCCCAGGCTGGTGCGCCCGTCCAGTCCGGCGGCGCCAGCGGCAGGGCGTTCAACGTGCCGCCGATGGCATCGCTGCCGTAGAGGACCGAGGCGGGGCCCATGACCAGTTCTGAGCGCGAGAGGGAGAGCGGGTCCACGGTATTCCAGTACTGGTTGGGGCCGTCCCGGAAGACCGAGTTGTTCAGGCGGATGCCGTCGATCAGGCAGAGGGTGCGGAACCCGGTAAAGCCCCGCAGAAAGGGGGAGCCCTGCCCATAGCCGGTCTTCTGCAGCATGACCGACGGGGTGCCGGCGAGCAGGTCGTGCAGGGTGCGCCGGACGGCCGGGTCATCCTCGCGTGCGAAGCTATAAACCGTGGCTGGTATACTCTGGGGATCCTGCGCGGTGCGCGACGCGGTAACCACGACATTCGAGATCATTTGCGGCGCCGTGTCGTTGGTCGCCGCCCCCGCCACGCCGGCCGCCAGCCAGCCGGCCGCCAGACACCC
>CAYSHQ010000518.1:0-1832 GCA_964430835.1 uncultured Lentisphaerales bacterium | reverse complement strand
GAACGACCTCGGGGCAATGGGCGTCCCCGCCCAGACCACTCACCGCGTTCACCGGGATGAGTCTACCACAGGATTCCCAACACGATCACGATGGGGGGTGCGACGTAAAGTTTCGGGGCTATGCAGTACCGGCCAGTTCGCGCTGGCGGCGCACGCTCCAGGGTTTGCGCCACGGATGCACCGGCTTGGGCTTCGGTGCGGCAGGTGAATCTGGTGGTGGATTGGACGGGCGCACGGGGACCGGCGCTTCCGGCACGCCTGCTCCGGTGGGTTTCCCTGGCGGTACGACCGTCTTGCGCTGCTGCCGACGGGCTTGGCGGTTGGCCCGAACACCCTGGCGTACCCCATGTTCCATCACTGCCCAGGCCTCGTCCCAGCGTTCGTTGTGATAGGCATTCCGCAGGGCAAGCATCGGGTTGACGTTGGCCTCCGCCCAGTGCATGCCGGCGCCCTTGAGGCGATCTTCGACCACGAGCTTGTTCGCGCTCTCGACCATGCCGCTGCCGATCGGCCAGCCAGCGGCTACAAACCGGGGGTACTGGAGCTGCGCATGCCGGGTTTCGAGGTACGCGAGATGCCCGTGGGCATCAGCATCGGGCGGCAACCCCGCGACCAGGGGGCGCAGTTCGGCGAGCACCCCGTCCGGGCCCTCGCCCCGCAGCAGGTCACGCACCCGCTGCTGATCGGCCGGCGTCAGGAGTGGTCCCTTGGGGCCAATGGTCTGTCCGATGACCGTCAGGTGCTCCCGTGCATGGGGCAGATCCAGGATCCGCACCGCCTCGGGATCGTGGTAGTCTACAAAGGCCTGGCACCACAGTGCTCCATCCACGACCGCACCGACCCGGCCCGCCCGTTCAATCCCGCGACGCTGCAACTCGGGAAGCGCCTGTTCGGCGAAGGTGGAACTACTCGTCATCCGGGAGAAGTACGACAACTGGGTCGTCTGGATGACGGGACCCTCAGGGGTCGCCACCGGTGGCTGCACCGCACCGACCGCGAGCGTCCGTACTTCCCTCCACTGGCCGCCCACGATGGGGACCATGGCCCCATCAACGCTGAAGATCAGGGTGTCTGGCCCCGGCGGAGGATCGGGATGCTCGCGCAGGATGCGTTCCGTTTCGGCCGTTTCGTGGGCAACCAGCACCATGCCGGCGGCTTCGGTTTGGCGACGCGCCGTATCGGCATGGACGATGGTGCCGGTGTGCCACGCCAGTTCGGCGCTGGCCTTGGCAAAGGAGGGCTGGGTGGTACCCAGGCGCACCAGCGTGTTGAGCAGCCGCGGGGTCAGGTTCCCGGGGAGCAGGCCCAACTCCTCATCGAGGGGGAAAAAGCCCGGCCCCGCAGGCCGGACAGACACCATAGGTGCGCTCCATCGTGAGCGCTTGAGCGCCGTGGGTCTGGAGCGTGCGGGATTTGGCCCCCGTCGCCTCGAGCGACTGGTCACACGCCGTACACCGGGGAACCTCCGCAGCGGGGGTCGCGGTCCAGTCGGCGGCACTGCTCGTGAGGGCGAGGTCTTCGATCATGCGCGCCCGCATCCGGTTCAACCGCGCATCCAACTCCACCTCGATCGCGCACAGCGTGGCCTTCGGATGCGCGAGCCGCCAGGCCCGCATCTCCGTGGTGATGTCGTGCGTTATCTGCTGCCAGAGGGCGTCATTAATGGGGCGGCTCATGGGCATCCTCCCGTGGGTACGGTAATCTCTCTGTCTCTATCCTACTACCTCCCGAAACTTTACGCCACACCCCGGTGGCTGCAGGTGCTTGACACCCACGGTGACGTATGGTATAGTCGCGGCGGCGACGTTCAGGGGGCACTGCTGATGGTACAC
>CAYSHQ010000517.1:0-1833 GCA_964430835.1 uncultured Lentisphaerales bacterium | reverse complement strand
CATTATGAACGGCCTGTATTAACCGGACCCCCATGCACCCTGTCTACTGTCATCTGCACCGCTTCCTGCGCGCCGGCCTGCTGTCGGCCGTGCTGCTGCTCGTGCCGGTTGCGCAGGCGGAATTCTTCATGCGCCTGGGGCGGGGTGAGCCGGCCCTGGCGCAGCTGGGCGGGGTGGCGCTCTATGGCTCCGACGTGCGCATCAATGGCCGGCGCGGCCGGCTTTCCGTCTACGGATTTGACCGGCCCCCGGCCCAGATCCTGCCGGACTTGCGCAAGGCCCTCGCGCTGCCGGAATTGGACACGGGCGGGGCGTCCCTGATGGCCGCCAGCCAGCAGGCGGGCAACGACACGACCGTCCTGCTCCTGCCGGGCGCGGAGGCAAAAAGCAGTCTCGTGCTCCTGATGGCGCAAGCCGGAAAACCGGGCCGCGCCCCTCCCCCTACCGAATGGCCCGGCCGGATTGCCTATCCGGATGCCCGCCTTTTTTTTACGGCCGAGCTGGAGCTGACACGCACCCGGCTGGCCGTGGCCACCACGCCGGATTCACCGGCGGAGGCCGCCACCCGCATGGAAGCGATCCTGGCGCGGGGCGGCTGGGTGCGCCTGCCGCCGGCGCACAGCCTGCCCGGCCTGATGATCTACTCGCAGGGCAACCGCATCTGCGCCTTCAGCGCCCTGGCGTCCGATGCGCCGGGCGCACCCACGAAGATTACGCTATTGCAGCGGGACGGGGCCACCCCCTAGAATACGGCCGAACCACCGGGAATAGGAATCCTCCATGAAACAGCGCATGATCCTGATCGTGTCCATTGTGGTCGGCCTGATTGCGGCCCTCCTGACAGGCCAATACCTGCGCGCCAAGGATCGGGACTACCAGAAGAAGGTCGACAACCTGACCCGGAAATACCGCCCCATTCCCATCGTGGTGGTCAACCGCTACATCCCGGCGGGCACCGTGCTCACCTATGCGGACCTGGCGACCATGGACATGGTGGAGAACGCCGTGCGCGGACATGCCGTCAAGGCGGATGACGTCAACATGTTGAACGGCAAGAAGCTCGCCCGCTCGCTGGAGAAAGCCTCGCCCGTTTTCTGGTCCGACATCGAGGGGGGCGACCCGTTCAACAAGGGGCTGGCCCATGACATCAAGAACCGCCAGCGGGCCATCTCAATCAACGTGGGGGGATCCTCGGCGGTCAGCGGCATGGTGCGCCCCAACGATCATGTCGATATCCTGTCCACCTTCACCTTCCCCTCCGCCACCAAGGCCAGCGAGATGGAGATGGTGACGCTCACGTTGCTGCAGGATGTGCTGGTGCTCGCGACGGGACGCGATACGGCCAAGAGTCAGATCAATGCCGCCGACAAATCGGCGGGCGGGTACAGCACGGTCACCGTCGAGGTGACCCCCCGCGAAGCGGAGATGCTGGTGTTTGCCGAGCAGGCCCGCGGGCGGCTGGTGTTGACTCTGCGCAATCCGGCGGATGTGGACTACCTGACCGATCTGCCCCGTGTTGATTTCGCCAAGATCCAGGAAGAGATCACCATCCTGAACCGGTTCCGGCAGGAGAAACTGCTGGGCAAGCCGGTCCGCTGACGCCCCGGCCGATTCGCCCGCGAGACAGGAGTCCCTTGCTGCAACTTGAAATACAGACCCCGGGCCAGCCCGCCAGCCGGTTTGAACTCCCGACCGGGAGTTACACCGTCGGGCGGAACGATGCCTGCAAAATCCGCCTGCGCCATCCGGAGATCAGCGACCGGCATGCCCTGCTGGCCGTGCGGCCGGACGGCGTTTGGGTGGAGGACCTGAATGCCAGCAACGGGACCTTCC
>CAYSHQ010000516.1:0-1833 GCA_964430835.1 uncultured Lentisphaerales bacterium | reverse complement strand
ACTAGCCGAAAACCGGCTGCCGGCACTCCTTCAGCCTCGTCTCCAGCACCCGCAGGCTGTCTTCGAGTCCGCCCGGGCGATTACGCGCCAGCCATACGCGCCGATGCTCCGCCACGACGAGTTCCAGTTCATGCGCCACCCCAGCGCGGCCGCGCGCACTTGTATCCCTATCCAGCAGCAATCGCCCTAACCGGCAGGCCGCCACCGCCATGCGCGCATTGTGCGCAAACTCCGCCACGATCAGCGCGGCATCCGGACGCGCCATGCGAGCCTGGCACATGCGGTCAATGGCGGACAACACATGCGACTCCGCCTCAATCAGCGTGGACTTCGTGACATTGGCAGGCAGCTGGCACGCCCAGCCATCCGCCAGGAGTTGATGCAGATAAGCCGAACAGGTAGCATTTTCGGAAACCTTCAACCACGTATCTGAAAAATCATAGGCCGCCTGCCCCATAACCCCGGCCGCATCATGGAAGACATGCGGATCGAGCGCCGCGCGGATCGCACCATCGCCATTCCCCTCCTCGTACCAGGCCATCGCCGCGCCAGCGGCAAACCCGATGAAACTGACCGGCAGGGTCTGCCAGTGCCCGGCATCGCCCCAATCGGTATTCAGGATGCCGCCCGCGCCAAACTCGATGCCGGCCTGCACGGCGGACCGGTTACTCCCCATACCGGCCTCGTTGCACCCGGTCAGCGTACACCACGTGGACGTCCCGGGCGCAAACCAGAACGGCACGTTCGCGTCCGCCAGCTTGGCGCCGTGCTCTCGATAGGGGTAGAGCCGGTAATACCCCCAATCCACATGGATCATCTCGCGGTCCATCAACCCGAGCTGATGGGAGAAATGGTTCCAGACCATATCGCCGAAATAGAGGGGGGTCCGGCCCTGCGAGGCCGACAGGGCTTTCAGTTTTCGTAGATAGCCGAAATAGACCGCCCCTTGACCCCGCTGTTCGACCTCATGGCGGCTGTGCCCTTTGCCCAGTTCCCACGTCTCATCCCCGCCAATGTGCAACCGCTGGCTCGTGAAATTTGGCAGCAACTCGGCGTAGAGCTCCGCGATCAGCGCCAGCGAGGCGGGGTTGTTCGGATCGAGCGTCGTCGGCGCGCGCCACTTCCCGTCGGCGCCCGTAAAACCATCCGGACACTCCGCCAGCGGCCGATAGCGCGGATGCTTCAACCAGCGTTCGAAGTGACCGAACGAGTTCTGGAAGGGCGCCAGTTCAATGTGACGCGCCCGGCAAAACGCGTCCAGCGTGCGCACCTCTTCCGCCGTCAGCGCACTGGCTGCCGCCCAGACGTCACGATGATTAAAATAAGCAAACGTATGCTCCATGTAGAGGGTCACGTGATTGACCTTCCACTCTGCCAGCATCTCGATCAGTTGGAAAAGGGTGGCCATGGTGGGAACTTTGTCCCGGCTGATATCGAGCAGCACGCCGCGCACCGGAATATCGGGCCAGTCCTCGATTACCCCGCACGGGATGGTCTCGCGGCAGAGGCGTGCGATCTGCCGCCAGGTCATGCGGCCATAAAACAAGCCGGCCGGGTCGGCCGCCTCGATGCGCCCCCCCTGCGGCGTAATCGTCAGCCGATATCCCTGGGCGGGAAGGCCGGCGCCATGCGCACCCCCTTCTACCGGAATCGCAGGCTCAGCATAGGGCGTAGGCGGCACCACCGCCGGGCTGAACGGCACGTGCAAGACACCGGCCCCACGCGTGATGCAACGCGGGTGAGGCAACAGGGGGAGTGAATCTAAGGCTTGCATGGGAAGCTCTCTTTCAAAAAGACCATTTATACTTTACTTACTCTAGCACAGCGTGGCAG
>CAYSHQ010000515.1:0-1833 GCA_964430835.1 uncultured Lentisphaerales bacterium | reverse complement strand
GCGATGCCCGCCAGAATTACCAGCCACAGGTACCGTGAGAAAGTCATTCAGCAGACCTCCCTATTGCTTTCCTGTTGCGTCTTCTCGACGCCCAATGCTCAAGCCCAGCACCGCGTCATGTACGGACCCGTTGAAAGCTGGGTCTTCATGAACGGTAATATGCTACACGGATTGTTTTTTTCAGGCAAAGCAATTTACCGGGGCACGCCATGAGCCCAAACGCGGCAAGCGCGGCCGCCGACGTAAGGACGCGCCCCCCGCTCCTGCGCCGCCACCATGCCAAGGTCATGCAGGTGCTGGCGGACAGGCAGGCTGACGCATGAATTGCCGAACAACAAATACGACTCTTATGCCACTTCAATATCCGTGCAAGAACCTCGATTAAGAGTGCTTTTAGGTGATTCTTCCGATATAGTTACCGCCGTTTTTCTTGCGTCGCAGCCGCGCGCGGGCTTGATCCCCTGGGGACGAAGTCGGGTGCCGGGTGAGGCGCGGGTAGGCGGGCGCGTTGCAGGAAGGGTTCATGCATGGCTGTAAGTGGTCCAGTGGTGGCGTGGCGCAGTTGGCCGGGAGCTATCCTGGGCGGCGCTGCCCTAGGTGGTTTGTTGGCCCTCCTCCCCGCCACACTCCCCGCCGCCGGGGCGGGGCATGGGGTGTCGGCGGTTCCCGCCTGGCTGCTGCTCCCCTTTGCGCTGCTGCTGGTGAGCATTGCGGGAATGCCCTTTGTCCATCTGCGCTTCTGGGAGCGCTACTATCCGGCCTTTGCCTTCTTCCTCGCCGCCACAGTCGCGGCCTATTATCTGGTGGGGCTGGGGGCGCCGGGCGGGGTCGCCATCGGGCAGGCGGCCGTGGAGTATTTCCAGTTTATCGCCCTGATCGGCAGCTTGTATCTGGCTGGCGGGGGGATCCATGTCGAAGTCCAGGGGCGGGGGCGACCGCTCGTCAACACCGGGTTTCTCGCGGCCGGCGCGCTGCTGGCCAATGTCTTGGGCACGACGGGCGCCTCCGTCCTGCTGATCCGTCCGTTCCTGCGCCTGAATGAGGGGCGTATCCGCCCCTTCCATGTGGTGTTCTTCATCTTTATCGTCTCCAATTGCGGCGGCTGCCTGACCCCCATTGGCGATCCGCCGCTCTTCCTGGGGTTCCTGCGCGGAGTCCCTTTCCGCTGGTCGCTGTTGCAGTTGTGGCCGATGTGGCTCTTTGTCAACGCCCTGTTGCTGGGCATCTTCTGCCTGCTGGATGCACGGGTGCCGGTGACCGGTGGCGCGCGCGGTGCCGTGCGGGTGCGGGTGGCGGGGGGCGCATGCGTGGTCCTTTTGGGGGGGATCATCCTGTCGGTGCTGGTGGACGCCGCGTGGCGTAAATACCCTGGGCTGCCGAGCTGGCCGGTTGGCACCGTGCTGCAGGTAGTGCTGGGGCTGGCGGCCTACAAGCTGGCACGGCCGGAGATTCTGCAGCGCAACAAGTTCACGTTCGGGCCGATCATGGAGGTGGGGCTGCTCTTCTCAGGCATCTTTATCACCATGGTGCCGGCACTGGCCTACCTGGAACAGCATGCGGGCGAACTGGGACTCCAGTCGCCGGCCGCATTCTATTTCGCGACGGGCCTGCTGAGCGCAGTGCTGGACAACGCCCCGACCTATCTTGCTTTCCTGCAGACGGCCATGGGGCTGTACGGCTTGCCGCTTGATCCCGCCGGCATGGCGCAATTCCTGCAGGATGGGACGGCGCCGGGGGCGTTGCTGCTGGCGGCCATTTCGACCGGCGCGGTCTTCTTCGGCGCCATGACCTACATCGGCAACGGCCCGAACTTCATGGTCAAGGCGATCGCCG
>CAYSHQ010000514.1:0-1840 GCA_964430835.1 uncultured Lentisphaerales bacterium | reverse complement strand
CGCCCAGGAGCACCGCCCTCTCACGCCCGGAAGAGTGCGCCGAGTTTCTTCCCCAGCAGAATGCTGCTGCCGATGATGGTGACCGCCAGGAAGGCCATGGCCCAGGTGCCGAGCGCGGCGGCCAGATAGCGGCCGATGCCGACGAGCTGGAAGAGCTCGAAGATGGTCTTGGTGATCGGATAGTACTCCATCTTCTGTGCCAGGATGAGGCTGTCCGAGACTTCCAGCATGCTGAAGGCAAAGACCAGCAGCAGCCCCGCGATCAGGTTGGCGGCGATCAGCGGCGTGGTGATGCGGCGCAGTACGGTCAGGGGCGGCGCGCCAAGGTTGGCGGCGGCCTCTTCCAGGGTCACGGAGGTCTGGTGCAGCCCGGCTACGGCGGCACGCACCAGGAACGGCAGGCGGCGAATGGCGTAGGCAATCACCAGGAAGAGCGTGGGGTTGGTCTGCACGTCGAGCAGTGCTGCCAGCGCCGGGTAGGCACGCACGCCGGCGAGGTTGACGAGCGTGTGGCTAAGCGCCAGGAAGCCGAAGGCCAGCACGAGCCCCGGCACGGCCAGCGGCAGCATGGCCAGGGTGTCGAGCAGGCCGCGCACCGGCAGGCGTGAACGCACCACTACCAGCGCAATGGCGACGCCGAGGACCAGATTCAGCACCAAGGCCAGGGCCGAGAAGCTGAGGCTGTTGCGGATGCCGTTGAGCGTCATGGCATGCCCCAAGGCGTTCTCATAATTGGCGCCGGTGAAAACCTGCGGCAGGGCGGTGCGGTACCACGCGCCGGGTTGCGCAAAGCTGGTGAGTACGACGCCGGCATGCGGCAGGAGCGCTAGCAGCGTGACCACCACAAAGGGGAGGAGCGCGAGCGCGGCCCGCCACCCCCGCAGCTCGCGGGTGGCATGGGCGACCGTGGCCTTGGCCTGCATGGCATAGGCGCTGCGGCCAAAGAGCCAGCGCCCGGTGCCATAGAGCAGGACGCTGACTACCATCACCACGGTCACCAGCGCAAAGGGGAAGGGGCTGGCGCTGATCTCCTTGAGTTCGTCGAACACCTGCACGGCGGAGCAGCGCGTATAGTTGAGCATCAGCGGTGTGCCCAACTCCGTGAAGCTGGCGATAAAGACCAGTGTGCCGCCGGCAAAGAGCCCCGGCATGGCCAGCGGGAGGGTGATGCGCCGAAAGGTGCGCCACCCATGGCTGCCGAGATTGGCGGCGGCCTCCTCCATGGCCGGATCAATGTTGGCCAGCGCGGCCGATACGTTAAGATAGAGGATCGGGTAGAGCGCCAGCGCCTGCAGGGTGATGACCCCCAGGACGCGCGACTGTCCGAGCCAGTCCACGGGGCCAAGGCCGCACAGCGCGTTCAGCGCGCCATAGGGGCCGAGGATCTGCAGCAGCCCGATGGCACCGACAAATGGCGGGAGGATCATGGGGACCAGCAGCAGGGCGCCGAACAGGGCCCGGCCGGGGAAGCGGTAGCGATGGTTTAGCCACGCCAGCGGTACCGCCAACCCGGCCGCCAGCAGCGTGGACCCGGCCGCCAGCCCACAACTGTTGCGCACCCCCTCGGCGTAGATCGGGTTGCGAAAGACCTCCAGCAGATAGTGCAGGGTCCAGCGCCCCTGCACCCGGAAGCCGCCCACCACGATCTGGCAGACCGGCAGCAGGAAGAAGACGGACAGCAAGGCCGTCAAAATCAGGAAGAGCATCCAGGCTGTGCGGTTGCGAAGCATAGGCGTCAGACGCAAGACGGTACACGCATGCGCGCCGGATTTCAATCCCATACCCCAGCCCCTGAACTGCGGAAGATTGGGGGGGTGGATGCTTGGATGAATGAGATAAC
>CAYSHQ010000513.1:0-1846 GCA_964430835.1 uncultured Lentisphaerales bacterium | reverse complement strand
ATGTTCGGCGGCACCGGCGGCTATTTCTGGCTCGATTCCTGGATCATGGGCAACCTCGTGCAGCTCGGCACGCAGCGCTTTTGTAGGCGGTTTCTCAGCCGGACGAACGACCCCACCGGCCGCCAGTACGACCAGATGACGCAAGCCGCGCGTTCCGGTTGCGCCAACAACGCCGAGGGCTCGGCGCGGCGGGCAACGTCCCGCGAGACCGAGATGAGGCTCACCGACGTGGCGCGGGCGAGTCTTGCGGAGTTGGCGGGCGATTACCTGAACTGGCTCCTGCGGCAAGAACAGGCGCCATGGGGCAAGGGGACGCCGGAAGCGCGGGCGGTCTACGCCGTGCGGCTGGACAAGGCTGCGTACGGCGAGGACGTCGTGCACGACGCCTGCGTGCATATCCTGAACCAGAATAAGAAGTTCGCACAGTGGCTCGACACCGATGATGACGTGACCATGGCGAACACGCTTCTCATCCTGATTGCGCGGGCGATCAACATGCTTAACCATCAGATGGAGGCGCAGGGCGAGACCTTCAAAGAAAAAGGCGGGTTTCGCGAAACGCTGGCCGGCCTCCGGGCGGTTGCGCGGGCGCAGCAGCAGGGCGCGCCGGTCTGCCCCGACTGTGGCAAGCCCATGGCACGGCGCACCGCCAGAAGTGGCCGGAACAGCGGCAGGGAGTTCTGGGGGTGTACGGGGTATCCCGACTGCCAGGGCGTACGGGAAGTGAACTCAGGCGGCCAATGAGTGCGCAAGAGTAAGGAGCGCGGCGGGACGCACGATAGAGTGAATCGACTCATTCGAATCATTCGAATCCATCGATCCATTCGATTCTTCCAGCGGGCTCAAAATATTTCCCTCGGCCGGTGTAAGATTGCTCTATTTTCTGCATATACATGAGTAGAGAGGCGCCACTCGGCCGGGCGCGGTGGCAGGTGTCGGGGTGAGCGCCACCGATCAGACCCGGGGCAGGGTGGGGCATCTGGCTTCTGAATTCTGTCACCTGACTTCTTTCTTCCCAAAGAGGGTATGAGCATGCTGGCACGCGTATATTCCGGGGCGGTCTACGGCGTCGATGCCTATGCCGTGGAAATCGAGGTCAACGCCGGCTATGGCGATCCCTCCGTGGTGATCGTCGGCCTGCCGGATGCGGCGGTGCGCGAGAGCAAGGACCGGGTCTGGACGGCGGTGCTGAACTCCGGCTTCAAGCCTCCGATGGGGCGCACGACGATCAATCTGGCGCCGGCGACCGTGAAGAAAGAAGGTCCGAGTTTTGACCTGCCGATCGCCGTGGGGATGCTGGTAGCCAATGAACAGGTGAACCTCCCTGCCCTCGAGTCGTATGGCCTGGTGGGGGAGTTGGCGCTGGGCGGCGAGGTGCGGCGCGTGCGCGGCGTGCTGCCGATTGTCATGGAGATGCGACGCCTCGGCAAGCGCGGCGTACTGGTGCCATTGGAGAATGCCGAGGAGGCGGCTGTGGTCAGTGGCATCGCCATTCACCCGGTGGGGCATCTGCGCGAAGCCGTGGACTTCCTGGCGGGCCGCTACGAGATCGCGCCGCAACAGGTGGACCTGGAAGCGCTCTGCCGACAGGAGCTGGCGCATGCCGAAGATTTTGAGGATGTCAAGGGGCAGGAGAGCGCCAAGCGCGCCATCGAGGTGGCTGTCAGCGGTGGACATAACATCCTCATGGTCGGGCCACCGGGGACAGGTAAAACGATGCTGGCGCGACGCGTGGCTTCGGTGCTGCCGCCGCTGGCGCTGGAGGAAGCGCTGGAAGCCACTAAGATCCATAGCATCGCCGGCACGCTCAAGGGGCATCAGGCCTTGATCGCCAATCGCCCCTTTC
>CAYSHQ010000512.1:0-1857 GCA_964430835.1 uncultured Lentisphaerales bacterium | reverse complement strand
CAGTAGACCCATGGTCTGGAGGGCCGCGCCGCCGACCAGACGGCAGCGGGAGATCTCCTGAAAGAGCAGGCATGGCAGACCGACCCAGAAGGCCAGTTGATTCAGGCCGTCAAAGAAGCCATCCGGCAGGAATCGCAACCGCCGCAGCAGCGCGCCCACAGCCAGGGTGAGGAAGACCGGGGCCAGGGAGTGAAAGACCGTGGTAATCATCCCGGTTGCTGCTTCGTGCGCGGTGTCGGCCGCGGGAGGTCATCGAGCACGCGCCGCACGATGGCCATCTGCTTCTCCATCTCGGCGTTGTCGGTCAGGGTCAGGCGCATGACGGTGGATTCGAGGATGGTGTACAGGACTTCCGTGGTGGCGCGGACGTCCATGGGGGCGAATTCGCCGGCACGCACGCCTTTGATCAGCAGGTAGCAGAGCGCAGCCTTGAGGCCGCGTGTATGGCGGGCGACCACCCAGCGCAGCGTCTTGCCGGAGCGCTTCACGCTGATGGTGTATTCCACGATGACCAGTAGCAGGTCGCGTTGGGTAAAGAGGATGCGGAAGACCTCTGCGATTACGGATTCCAGCTTGTCCCGGTAGGATCCGGGGTGGGCCAGGATCTCGCGGTACTTGCCGACCAGCTCGTTGGTGGCCACACTCACGGCGCCGTCGAAGATCTGGCGCTTGTGGTGGAAATACTTGTACAGGGCGGTTCGCGCGAGTCCGCAGCGCGCTGCGATGCTTTGGAACGTGACCTCGCCATAGCTGGATTCCGCAAACAGGCGCAAGGATTTGCGCAGGATTTCGTTCCGGCGCTCCTCGTGGTTGACGACTATGGCCATGGCTATCCGTCCTAAAACCGTGCCTGCAGACACGGCATCCCCGCCGGTCCGTACTTTGCCGGACCCGAGGTAAGAGCATACACGGCCTATGTTAGCCGAAGCAAGGACGTCTTGGTAGGTTGGCAATTTTCGTGGGGTGCTGCAAAGCGTTCTTGCGCCGGTCTGCCTCTTGCCGTATCTTTTTGCCCCTTGGAAAGGAATACCCATGTCTAACAAGTACAACATTGCGTTGATCGGCGGCGACGGCACCGGGCCCGAGGTTGCGCGCGAGGGCGTGAAAGTCCTGCAAGCGGCGGCCGCCAAATTTGGTTTCAAACTCCAGTTCGAATCGTACGATTTCGGCGCTGAGCGCTACTTGCGCACGGGCGAGACGCTGCCGGACTCTGCCGTGGAGGAGATGAAGAAGTACCAGTCCATCTTCCTCGGTGCGATCGGTCACCCGGATGTGAAGCCCGGCATTTTGGAGCTCGGCATCCTGCTGAAGATGCGCTTCGCGCTGGACCAGTACATCAACCTGCGCCCCGTGCGCCTCTTCCCGGGCGTGGAAACGCCGCTCAAGGGGAAGGGACCGGAGGAGATTGACTTTGTCGTGATCCGCGAGAACAGCGGCGGGATCTACACGGGTATGGGCTGCGCCACGCGCGTCGGCACCACGGAGGAGATCGCCTCCCAGTTGATGGTGTATGACCGCCGCACGGTGGATCGCTGCCTGCGCTACTCCTTTGAGCTCAAACGCCGGCGCAATGCCACCAACCCCAAGTACGCGGCCAAGCCGATCACGCTGGTGCATAAGCGCAATGTGCTGACGCATTGCGGCGACCTCTGGTTCCGCGCGTTCGAAGAGATGGGCGCGCGCGAGTTCCCCGAACTCAAGCGCGACTACAACCACGTCGACGCCGCCAACATGTGGTTCGTCAAGAACCCCGAGTGGTTCGACGTGGTGGTCACCGAGAACCTCTTCGGCGACATCATCACCGACGTCGGCGCCATGCTCCAGGGCGGCCTGGCCGTCGCGGCGGGCGCGCACACC
>CAYSHQ010000511.1:0-1858 GCA_964430835.1 uncultured Lentisphaerales bacterium | reverse complement strand
TGTACTGGTGTGAAGAGGGCGCGGTCCAGTTTGAGGGGGGCTGGCGCAACCTGGGAACGCAACCGTTCCTCGGACGCATGCTGGACGAGGCGCCCCGCTTTGAAAAGCTGCCCGGCCACGGGACCACGCTGCATACGCTTTTTGAGCAGGGCAAGCCGGACGTGATCGTCAACGATGCCGGTACGTTTCAGGTGACGCATGACGGACGCACCTTGACGGTGACCGGGCAGTTTCACGGCTCGATTGGGCCGAAGGATGCGAGTCAGCCGCCGTGGGGCGATTGGCGCGCGCACATGGAGCTCTTTCTCAAGCCGTTTGCCCTGGTGCCGGCCATGGTGCGGCTGATTGTGACGGCCGATGGGGCAGATTCGATCGACTGGTTCGGCTGTGCGGCGCCGCCTGCCTTTGCGTGGCAACGGGCGCAACTCCCCGCCACCGGGGGGTGGGCGGTAACTGCGACGGTCTCGCTCGAGGCTATCGAGGCCTGGGTTCGCAGTGCCTGCGGCATTACCGACATGCCGGTTGGCTGGCGCAGTCTGTTCAGCGTGGCGTTGCCCATCCCGTCCATGGATATTGCGGCTTGGAAAGCGCATACTGGCGATCAAGCCGGGGTTGTGGCCGATCCGCTCTTCCGCGCGCCGCATGACGGCGATTTCCGGCTGTCACCGCACTCGCCGGCGCTGGGTGTCGGGTTTGTGCCGTTTGCCTGCGGGGTGGAGGGGGAGGTGGGAGGTGGTAGGTGGTAGGTGGGAGGTGGTAGGTGTTAGGTGGTAGTCCGTACGCGGAAGTTTGGCCAGACAAGGTCTGGGTATAGTCACCAGGTCATAATCTCCGGCCTTAATCTCGGGTCTTTATCGTGCTGGCGATTCTTGTCGACGAAGATCGCGACAAGGATGGCGCTGTTGCCACAGGCCCACAAAGCGGATCGGAGGCCGTAGCCAGTAGCCCCGGCCCGCCCCCGGGCCGCGGGCCGCGTGTGCGCCATCTGTGGACGGCGGGGAGAGTTGCGTTGGACAGACAAGTCTCTGAGCGAAGTCGAAGGGTCCCTTGATCATAGCCACCTTGGATCGCGCAGCCCTCGGCCCGGGGCGGGCCGGGGCTACTGGCGGCGGCATGCGCCAAGCGCAGGATGGGGGACACGCGCGGCGGGTCCGGCGGCCCCGCCCTAGTCTGCCAATCCTGTGGACGCGTACGGCGCGCTTACAGTGGACGATTGGGAGGGAATAATGAGAATGAGAATTGCTTGCGCCGGTTGACATCTTGATGCAGATAGCATACATTTTGATGCATGAGGACCACGATATCAATTCGCGACGACATCTTGGAAGAGTCCAAGCGCCGAGCGTTGGATCGCCACACCACGTTGGGCGCATTCATCGAGGATGTGCTCCGTGTGGCCCTGCTTCGGCCGCAAGCAACCCAGGATCACTCGTACGCCGTTCGGCTGAAGACCTTTCGTGGCCAGGGGTTGCGGCCAGGGGTTGATCTGGATCACTCCGACGCACTGATGGATGTCATGGAGGATCGATGATTCTATTCGATGTGAACGTGCTGATCTATGCACATCGCGAAGATGCTGAACGCCACGATGAGTATCGCGGATGGCTGGAGCGGACACTCGGCGATGCGGCGCCCTGTGCGGTTTCCGATCTGATCCTGTCCGGTTGCCTGCGAATACTCACCCATCCCAAGGTGTTCGTGCCTCCCTCCCCACTGGCAATCGCCATGGACTATGTCCAACAGTTGCGTGCACACCCCAATGTGACGGTGCTTTCGCCGGGTCGGCGTCATTGGACCTTGTTCATTGAGTTGTGCGGCAAGGCCTCGGCAAGGGGGAACCTGATCAGCGACGCCTATC
>CAYSHQ010000510.1:0-1859 GCA_964430835.1 uncultured Lentisphaerales bacterium | reverse complement strand
GTCCACCGATCCGAACCACCTGAGTAGTTATGTCTACGGAAGTGCAATGCGCCCGGCCCTGGCCCTGCGCTGCAGATAGCTTGCCATTCCGGACCAGCTGGCGTAAGATACAGACAGTGTAGGTTAGCCAATAGGAGATGAACATGAAAATCAGCATAACGAGGATCCTTTGTCCCGTAGACTTCTCGGATAGCTCGGATCATGCCATGCGCTATGCCGCTGCGCTGGCGGAGGCGTTCAGCGCAGAGCTAACCCTACTGCACGTGGTCGCGCCGGTGGTAGCCGCCCTGCCCGGCGAGACATCGCTCCCGGACACGATGCAGACGGACATTGACGAACTGGCCGAAGCGTGCCGGGAAAGGCTGGAGCAAACCGTGGGCAAACTGGCCACCAACGGCCGGCCGGTGCAGCACAAGATCCTCAACGGGGTGCCGTTTGTGGAGATCATCCGGTATGCGCGCGATGCCGAAACGGACCTGATCATCATGGGGACGCACGGCCGCACCGGGCTGGGGCACCTGTTGATCGGCAGCGTAGCAGAACGCGTAGTACGCAAGGCGCCCTGCCCTGTGCTCACCGTCAAGCATCCCGAACACGAATTCGTGATGCCATGAGCGCGGGGCGCACAGGATTAAGCGGCGTCTACTGCGGCGCGCGCTAGCGCGTTTGCAACGCAGAGCAGCGTCCCCCCCCTGTACACAAAAAATAGAGGGGGGCTAGCGGTGCGCCTTGTTTCGCGCAAGGCCAACTCCACGGCCACCCCTCACGAGGCGCTGGGCGCAGACGCCGCCGCGGGCTTGCTCGCCGCAGCCGCCGCGAGAGCCTCGGCATAGAGGGCCTCGCGCTTCTCCATGTCCGCAGCCGCCGTGCCAACAAAATCCAACGACTCCTTCTCGGCCAGGAAATAGCGTTTACAGGGCGCGCACACATGCCACTTCTTGCGGATCTCCCAGAGCTTACGCGGCTGACCGCTATCCCACCGATAGGCATGCCCGGAGGCGCCTCGCAGATACGCGCCAGCCTGGCACTCACGTGTCGTCGGCACCGTATGCGCCATGCCTAAGGCCCCCTGACACTTGAGACAGAGCCCCTCCGCCGGTTTCTGCTTCCACTTCCAGAAGAGATACCCAGCCGCCGCCACACCGATGGCGCCTAACACCAAGACGCCCCCGCAGACATACTGCGCCACGGCACCCCATTGCGCCCGCCGAGCCAGACTGAAGAGGATAAACCCGATCATTACGAGCACGCCGCCGAGCCAGAGCACGCCCAGGACGTCGGCCTTTTGTAACCCCTGCCGCGCCTGATCGGCCTCCCGGTCATAGGTCCACCCTTGGAACTCGACATCCTCCGGCTTCAAGACCGTCGGCAGACGCCGCGGTTTAGCAGTCGCCGCACGGGCGGCCCCATCCGGGGTGGCACCGTTCGCCTCGGGTGCCGATACGACCGTGTCCGAGACTGCGGGTGTTTCGGCGCTGGCTGCGCTTTCGGCGGCCGTATTCACCTTAGCCTTGCACTGCGGGCAGGCGACCTGCTTCGGCTTTACCGCGTAGGTAATACGAAACTTCTTGCCGCACGCCCGACAGTCCAGCATTAAATCCGCCATAAACGCCTCCCTTGGCCGTCCCTGACACTCAACCGGGTAATGAGCGCCAATTCTGTCCGGTTCCTGCGCCAGGCGCAAGTGCTTTCACAGAACAAAAGCGCATAGGCGGGGGGCGTGGCATGGTCTTTTCCTGAAGACATGGTTCTGCGCCCCCCCCGCCGGGCGAAATCTAGCCACAAAAAGCTCAAAAACCACAATAGAAGCTGTTTTTTGTGGTTTATGCGCCTTTTGTGGCAAAGTAACTACTCAGGAA
>CAYSHQ010000509.1:0-1861 GCA_964430835.1 uncultured Lentisphaerales bacterium | reverse complement strand
CCTTCGGCGCCGGCGCGCGCCGTGCGGCCAATGCGATGCACATAGGTCTCCGGCTCGTTGGGCAGCTCGTAGTTAATCACGTGCGTGACGCCGTCCACATCAATGCCGCGGGCCGCAATATCCGTGGCGACCAGCGCGCGCACGCGCCCACTGCGAAATCCTTCCAGCGCCTGGGTGCGGGCCCCCTGGCTCTTGTTGCCGTGGATGGCGGAGGCCGGGATGCCGGCGTTACTCAACTTCTCGGCCACGCGGTTGGCGATATGCTTGCGCTGCGTAAAGACAATCACCTTGTCCATCCGCGGGGCGCGCATCAGTTTGGTCAGCAGCGCATCCTTATCCGCCTTGTCTACAAAGAAGATCTTTTGTGCAATCCGCTCCACGGCGGGCTGTTCAGGGGTGACGGTGACATGGGCCGCGTCGTGCACCAGCGTGCGCGCCAAGGCGAGGGCCTCATGCGTGAGCGTGGCGGAGAAGAAGAGCGACTGCCGCTTGGGCGGCAGGGCGGCGATCACACGGCGCATATCCGGGAGGAAGCCCATGTCGAGCATGCGATCCGCCTCGTCGAGGACAAAGTACTCCACGCTGTCCAGACGCACGAACCCCTGCTGCATCAGGTCCAGCAGGCGCCCGGGGGTCGCGACCACGACCTCCACGCCGTTGCGCAGGGCATAGACCTGCGGATGCTGGCCGACGCCGCCAAAGATGACGGTATAGGTGGCGCGCGCATGGCGGCCATAGGTGCGGATGCTGTCGCCGATCTGGGCGGCGAGTTCGCGGGTGGGCGCGAGGATCAGTGCCCGCGGCCGGCCCGAGGCGCCGGGTCGCTTGTGCTGCGCCAGGTGTTGCAGGAGCGGCAGCACAAAGGCGGCCGTCTTGCCGGTACCGGTCTGGGCGCACCCCAGCACATCGCGGCCAGCCAGCAGGTACGGAATCGCCTGTTCCTGGATGGGCGTGGGCGTGACGTACCCTTCTTCGCTAACGGCGCGTTGCAGGGCGGGGAGCAGGCGTTCGAATACGCCGGCGTTTGCTGAGGTGGCGGGAGACGGCTGTGCGTCGGGAGACGGTTGTGCTTCCGGGGTATGGGCAGGGTGCGACGGCGCGCCGTGCCCGGCGCGATGCTGGGTATGCATGGGGTACTCGTGTCCGGCGGTTATCGGTTATCCAGCCCGCCGGACGCGTGGAGGAGAACGGCCGCGACATCCGCGACCTGTATGCCACGGAGCGGGGCATAAGCCCGACGGTCCGGTGCAAGGGGGGCGTAGTACACCACAATTCGTTGCGCCTGTCTAGTGCGAGTTTTGCGTGGTGCCGGCTCGGGCGTGCAAAGTGCAAGGGCACGTGTCCGGCTCGGCGAGAGCCTCACCCCCGTTTCCCCGCTTTTGCATCGTGCGCGACTGGACAGGTCTGCCTGATTTTGGGATGCTACTGCCATGCATGCGCGATGTACGGCTACGGCAGCGGCGGAACCGGTGATCGCTCGTCTGGGCATGATGGAAGCCTTGGATTAGTATGCCGATGACTATTCGCGAGGCATGAAGAAATGCTGGGGCTCCTCTATCGCGCGCTCGACCGCGAATGGGGGGGTGGTGCCGCCTTGGTCGGCAGCGCGGCGTTCTTTGCGATTTACCATCCGCCCATTGCGTGGCTCCCAGTCTTTGTGCTCGGGGTGACGAACGCCTGGCTCTTCAAGAAGACCGGCCGCTTGGAGGCCTGTGTCTTACTCCACGGGGCGTACAATGCTGTGGTGATGCTGGCCATGTAACACGCACCTTGGCGGCTTTTGTCGGGGGGAGGGCAGGGCCGACGCATCTAATTTCAGGCACTTTTTCAAGACTGGCTCTATTTGTTTGCGCCTGAGAGC
>CAYSHQ010000508.1:0-1865 GCA_964430835.1 uncultured Lentisphaerales bacterium | reverse complement strand
CGGAGTTGCGGCCTACAACACTACAACGCAAAGCAAGTGGATCAGGGATGCGCCCGGCGCACGCGATTCCGGCGGTTGCGCGTTGCTCCGGATTGCAACTTGGGCTACAATGCGCGCCCGTAAGAACGAATTTTTTACCAGATTACCAGCCAATTCGGGAAGGACCACCTACCTATGGACCAGAAGACAGATACGGCGGGCAAGCAATCGCATGGCGCACACAAGAAAGGCTCCTGGCTGACGTTCCGGCCGGACATCAAGGTGCTCGACTGCACCATCCGCGACGGCGGGCTGATGAACAACTCCAAGTTTGAGGATGATTTTGTTAAGGCGGTCTATCACACCTGCGTAGCGGCCGGCGTGGATTACATGGAGATCGGCTACAAGGGTTCGCGCCGTCTCTATCCGGCCGGCGAGTATGGCCGCTGGAAGTTCTGCGACGAGGAGGACGTGCGCCGGATCGTGGGCGATGGCCCGGCGGGCGTGAAGCTCTCCGTTATGGCCGACGTGGACCGCACCGATTGCGCAGACATCCTGCCCAAGGCGCAGAGCGTGATTGATCTCTATCGCGTGGCCACCTATATCCATCAGATCCCGGCCGCCGCAGAGATGATCAAGACGCTGCATGGCCTGGGCTACGAGACCACGGTCAATCTCATGGCGATCTCCGTAGTGCAGGAACGCGAACTGGATGAGGCGCTGGAGTATCTTTGCCGCACCGAGGTCGACGTGATCTATCTCGTGGACAGCTATGGCTCGCTCTATTCCGAGGAGATCCAGGCCCTGACGCGGAAATACCGCCAGTGTGCCGAGGCTTTCGGCAAGAAGATCGGCATTCACACCCACAACAACCAACAGCTGGCCTATGCCAACACCATTGAGTCGCTGATCCTCGGGACGAGCTTTCTGGACGTCACCATGGGCGGTCTCGGGCGCGGCGCGGGCAACTGCCCCACCGAACTCTTGCTCGGTTTCCTCAAGAACCCGAAGTACCACCTGCGCCCGGTGATCCAGTGCCTGCGCGATCATATCGAACCGATGCGTGCGAAGATCACCTGGGGGTATGACATTCCGTACATGCTCACCGGCCAGCGCAACCTGCATCCGAAGTCCGCCATGGACTTCCTCGATGGCGAACAGCGCAAGGACTGCCTGCAGTTCTTCGATTCGCTGACGTAACCCGTCGCGGCGCGCAGGAACACTGGCGGCGGGCTGATTTGGCCTGCCGCCTTTTTTTGGTTAGGGCGGCTGGAGCGGTGCAAAGAATCTCACCAGGCTGTCTCATACTTTTAAAGGTATGAGACTGACACGATCATAAGCGTGCGCCAGGTGAAGCGCACGGTCACGTTTCCGGTCACTAGCCAAAAGATACGCCGACTGGCACCCACCCCCTTTCGCGAAAGGTGGTGATCGTGTGTGGCAGGTAATCGGGCTGTATGGCGGAGAACTTAAGAACGGGGCCACATTACGCCACAGCGACCACTGTGGCATACCAGCAGCGCAGCGGGCCCTGCTGTGACAGAGGCGACCGTACCAAAAGCCGGGTACCCGGTCAACGGCACGCTACATCAAGCAGGGCTTGAGGCATCCCTTCCTAGCAGCAGCTGTAAATCGACCATGCCAGGCGCGGGGTCTCTCAATCTTCCAACCATCCAGTCTTCCAATCTTCCAATCTTCCAACTCCCGCAGTTTAGGCGCCGCTGTTTTCCACGGACAAGGGAACAGCCCCATGGTATGCTTGCCCATCCTTTGTTTCGGCCAACACCCAGGGGTTGTGGGCAAGGGTTCAAGGAGGGCGGAATATGGATCCGACATCGGTGGACAGCGTGGCGGCGGCCAACCAGTTTGGCCGCGTGGCGGGGATT
>CAYSHQ010000507.1:0-1873 GCA_964430835.1 uncultured Lentisphaerales bacterium | reverse complement strand
GGAATCGGGACCGGGCCAAGTTCAAGCAGGGTGGACTGCATGGGATCCCTATTATTCTTTTTTTTTAATTCGACAGAGGGGGGGGGGGCGAATTACCTTATATTGGCTGATCTAATTGGAGACTACAAGGATGATGTGCGCATGACGAACGCACGCGATCTGCAGATTATCACCGATCCGGTCCGGATTTACCCGTGCGTGAGTTGCGGGTCGAAACTGGATTTGGACGGACGGGAGGCCTTTTCCCCCGTACGCTGTCCGGCATGTCGTGCGGAGATGCAGGTACCCGCGCGCATGGGTGGCTTTGTACTGGTGGAACTGCTGGGGGCCGGCGGGATGGGCAGCGCCTATCGCGCGCGGGACGAGGCGCTCAATCGTGATGTGGCCATCAAGATCATGCTCAAGAGTTTCGGCGATGACCCGAAATTCGTGGAAACCTTCCGGCGGGAAGCGCAGGCCGCCGCCCGGCTGAACCATCCGAATGTCGTGCAGATCTACTCCTTTGGTGAGTTCAAAGGACAACCCTTTATCGTCATGGAGTTGGTTACCGGCGGGAGTCTGGATCGCCAGATGTCTTCCGGTGAACCGTTGGATCCACCGGTGGTGATGCGCATCGGCCTGGAGATTGCCTCGGCCTTGCAGTCCGGCTATCAGGTCCAGTTGATTCACGGTGATATCAAGCCGGAAAACATCCTGCTGGATGAAAAGGGTGCCGCCAAGCTGGTGGATTTTGGTATTGCACAACTGGCCGGATGCCAGTCCCAGGAAGTCTGGGGGACGCCTTATTATATCGCACCGGAGAAGGTACGGCGACAACGCGCCGATTGCCGGGCGGATATTTACAGCTTGGGCGGAACCCTGTATCACGCCTTAGCTGGCAAGGCCCCGTTTGACGGGGAGGATGCCACCGCCGTGGTCAAAGCGCGGTTTCTGGAGCCGGCGCAGCCGCTGGGCGAGATTCGCGCGGACCTGGATCCGGAGATTGACACGATTATCGGGCGTATGTTGCAGCTGGAACCCTCCATGCGATATCCGACGTATGAGTCGTTGCTGGGGGATTTGCGTCAATTTTTGGATCGCGCCGGGCCGGGGACGCTTGCGATCAAGAAGCTGGTGCTGAGAAAACGGGGGGGCACGTCCACGACCAATGTGCCGATGACGGGGAAGATGGCCGCTGTAACGGCACCCGCCACGTCCTCACCGGCGACGGCCACGTCAGCCAAAGGGACGCCGAAACTGGTGATCAAGAAGGCGGGTCCCTCGCTAAGTTTGAGCCCGGCGAAAGGCGGGGGCCAGAACTACGCAGGATCAAAAGTTCCGGCCGGGGGGGTGGCGCCCGGTCCGACCGGGATTTCGGTTGGCGAGGTGGGCTTGCTGGTTGTCTTATGTCTGGTGCTGGCGGGCGGTATTGGTGCCGGCGTCTGGTTCCTGGCCAAGCGCAATCCGCTCGTGCCGGTGGGGGGCGCTGTGACGCCGCCCGTAGTTGCTGGGGCACCCGGGACCAAGGAGTTGGATGCCGTCAAACAGCAACTGCAAGGGTGTTTGGCCCTGGCGCATACGGCACGCACGAATCTGCAGGCATGGGCCGCCGCGGGGGAGCGGTTGTGCAGTGCGGCCAATGCGGCGGTGACGAATTTGCTGGGGGCGGATCAGTATGAGATTATGATCCCGCTGCGTCCGCCGCCGCCCCTCCGGGAGAAGCTGGTGGCCGTCACGGCGGGTGCACCTGTTGCTACCAACGGCGTGGCGGCGCAATCGGAACACGGCACCAATCTCGCCGCTACGGCCGTCGCGTCGGGCACGAATGCCGCTAATATGGTGGGAGCAGCGCCGGCGGTTGACCCGGTGCAGGAGTCGTCGGTTAAGGACCCGG
>CAYSHQ010000506.1:0-1876 GCA_964430835.1 uncultured Lentisphaerales bacterium | reverse complement strand
TGGCCTCATCTGTAACCATAATACCGGCGCAGTCTGCCAAAGGCCCACCGTCACACATGAGGACGCGACCAAGGACCCCGCCATGACCGACAACACCACCATAACCGGCTTGCTCTATGTGTTGGCCTTTCTGGCCGGCGCCTTGGGGCTCGCGATTGCCCCCCTGATCATCGCCTGGCTGCTGGCGCCGCGCCGCATCCGCATGGTCTACCAGAAGGCCCGCCGCAGCATCGAATGCGGTATGGAGCCGATCGGGCCGGCCTGGATCCGCTTCGGCGTGGTCTATTACCTCTATGCGCTCATCTTTGTGGCCTTCTCGGTGGACGTGCTCTTCCTCTTCCCCGTGGCGGTGGTCTATAACGAAAAGCCGGGACCAAGCTGGCTGATGCTGGGGGAATTCGTACTGTTTGTCGCCATTCTGGCGCTGGTGGTGGTTTATGCATGGAAGAAGGGAGTATTCACTTGGAAAAGCAAGTTGATGTCCCCCCGGGGTTGATCCATTTCTCCAAGCTCGACGAAATCCTGAACCTGGCCCGCGCGAACTCGCTCTGGCCCATGACGTTCGGTCTGGCTTGCTGTGCCATCGAGATGATGGCCACCGGGGCCTCGCGCTTTGATATGGCCCGCTTCGGCTGCGAAGTCTTCCGCCCCTCCCCCCGCCAGAGCGATGTCATGATCGTCTCCGGCACGGTGACCAGGAAGATGAGCGCGGCCGTGGTGACACTCTATGACCAGATGCCCGAGCCCAAATGGGTGGTGGCCATGGGGAACTGCGCCATCTCCGGCGGCCCCTTCATCTTCCCCGGGCAGTATTCCGTGGTCCCGGGCGTGGACAAGCTCATCCCCGTGGACGTCTACATCCCCGGTTGCCCGCCGCGCCCCGAGGCGCTCATCGAAGGGATGCTGAAACTCGAAGAGAAACTCGTGGGCTACCGGCGGAAGAGCTGGCCCACCGTGGACGCGTAGAAGCAGGAGCACTATGCCGGACAATGCCTGGAAAACTCGCTTGGTCGCCTGCGCAGCGCGCGACGCGGCGCAGCAACCACTCGTGACGGAGCCCACCCACGCCACCAAGGGGTGCGTGCTGGAAGTCACCGTCCCGGCGGCGGACGTCGTAGCGGCCGCCCGGATCCTGGATAACGCCGTCTTCCTGATCGAGGCCGTAACCGGCGTGGACTGGCTGGCCGAGCAGCAGATGGAAGTCGTGTATGACTTCGTGCAGATGCAGACCGGGGAACGCGTCACCCTCCGGACCCGCATCCCCCGCGGCACGCCGGAACTCCCCACGATCTCCGCGGTCTACCCCGGCGCCAACTGGCATGAACGCGAAACCCATGACTTCTTCGGCATCGTCTTCACCGGCCACCCGAACCTGACCCCGCTGCTGCTACCGGAAGACGCCCGGTTCCATCCCCTCAGGAAGGATTTTGCGCCGTGAGTACTGACGCACAAGCCATCCACCACGAGTCGTTCGTCGTGAACCTCGGCCCGCAACACCCTGCCACCCATGGCGTGTTGCGCATCAAGCTGACCATGGACGGCGAATACATCCTCGATGCGGAGCCGGTCATCGGTTACGGCCACCGCATGCACGAGAAGATGGGCGAGAACCGCGCCTATGCCAAATTCCTCCCCAATACCGGCCGCATGGACTATGTGGCCGCGCTCTTCAACGGCCATGGCTACGTCTGCGCCGTCGAGCGCCTGGCTGGGCTGACCGTGCCCGAGCGCGCCGAATACATCCGCGTCATCACCTGCGAACTCAACCGCGTGGCCAGCCACTTGCTCTGGCTCGGCGCCTTCCTGGTGGATCTGGGTGGTTTCACGCCGCTGCTCTACTGCTTCGATGACCGCGAAAAGATCCTCGATCTGCTGG
>CAYSHQ010000505.1:0-1881 GCA_964430835.1 uncultured Lentisphaerales bacterium | reverse complement strand
ACAATCCTGACTCACTGCCAACTGCCACTTTGTCCAATGTAGAGATACGACCCCTATCGCCTCGACCAAGAACCAAGAACTACGAACCAGAAACATCCCAACTTCGTGTCCTTCGCGGTGGAAACTCTCCCCGTAGCCTTCCCACCGCTCCGGCGGGTCCGGCGGCCCCGCCCTACCACCTACCACCTGCCACCTTCTTCCCGGCGATCTGCCAGTCAGTAAGACCGGGATGCGCCTTCACGGTGCCGGGAACGTGCGGATCACGCGGGCCGGGACGCCGCCGGCCACGCAGTTGGGCGGGATGTCGCGCGTCACCACGCTGCCGGCGCCGATCACGGCGTTGTCACCAATCGTAACCCCCTTGAGCACAATCACGCGCACCCCCAGCCAGACATTGCGCCCCAGCACAATCGGCTTGGAGATGCCCAACTGCTCGCGATCCTCAACCTGATGATAATCATTGTCCATCAGGCAGGCGTACGACCCCAGTTGGCACCCGTCGCCAATGCGCACCAGTTGGTGTGCAGAGATGCTGGCACCATAGTTGACAAACACACCGCTGCCGATTTCGATACGCCCGCCACGGTGCGCCACCATCTCCGACCGCACCGTGGTGCTGAAGAAGCGAAACTTGTCGCCGATGACCATCGTGCCGAGGTTGGTGAGTCGCGGGCTGCCATACACACGCGGGAGGCGCCCCACCTGCGTGCAGCGGCGTAAGTGCCACTTCCCCATCAGCACGCGCCAGACATTCTCCACCTGATATTTCCAGTTCATGCCTGCATCCGCCTTCAGCCCAGTACCTGCGTATAGGCCTGCAATAGCTTCTCCGCCTGCTTCCGGCTGTCAAACTCCGCCTCCGCACGGGCACGCCCCTGACAGGCGAGGCGCTGACGCGCCGCGCCATTCTCCAGCAGTTCCTGCATGGCCGCAGCCAACCCCAGAAAATCAGAGGGCGGCACGACCAGCGCCGCCTCGCCCACCACCTCGGGAATGGAGCCGTGCTGGGTGGTGATGATCGGCGTGCCGGACGCCTGCGCCTCAGCCAGTACGTAGCCGAACTGCTCCAGCCAACCGGGACGCGCCGTGGAGGCCAGCAGGAACACATCGCTCAGGTTGTACGCCTCCGGCATCTGGGTATAGCCGAAGCGCGTAAAGCGCACCTGCTCCGCCAGGTCGATGCGTTCCGCCAGCGCCCGCAGACGCCCCTCCTCCGGCCCGGACCCCGCAAAAACCAGCTTCAGCGGACGCCCGGGACAGTGGAGCGTCAACCGCTTGAAGGCATGCAACACGTCATACACGCCTTTCTCCCAACGCAGCGCCGCCACGGAGGTGAAGACAAAATCATCGCCCGTCAGTCCCAGCCGTGCCAACCCGGCCGCCGGTTTGGCGCGCGGCTGGAAGCGCTCCAGGTTGATCCCCGGCGACAACACGCGGATTTTCGCCGGCTCCACCCCCTCCTGCTCCAGACAGCGCGCCGCCCGCGGGGTCATGGCGAGGAAGAGGTCCGTGCCGCGCAGCACCTCGTACTTCATCCGGCGCTTGGCCGCGAAGCGCTCCGCCGCATACGGCCGGTTCTCCCAGGCCGTGACCACCAGCTTCAAACCATGCCGCTGCTTGGCCCGCCACGCCTGCCAGGAGAAGGCGTTGAACGTCTCCATGGTGTGCGCGATCTGGCAGGAGGCCAGCGCCTGGTCCAGCCCGAAGTGGTAGTAGTCCAGCCCGCAGGTAGCCTGCAGGAAGAGGTCAAAATAGTAACCCAGCCTGGGGCTGAACAACGTTGCGGCGTCGTCAATGCAGCGCAGCTTGCGGATCGACACACGAATGATGTCGGTCGGAAAGCGGTTGATGCGGATCTGGTACGCCTCCAGCTCCACCCGC
>CAYSHQ010000504.1:0-1881 GCA_964430835.1 uncultured Lentisphaerales bacterium | reverse complement strand
CGCCCGCCATCCCCGGCCGTGTATTCTTCCCCGGGCGTGGCAAGCCCCGCCCGCACAAAGCGCGACCAAGGTCGCGCACTCCAAACCTTCCCTACTTGCCCTCACCCGCCCTGAACGCGGCCAGCGTCCGGCGCAACCCCTCTTCCGCCGTTACCGGCAAGTGCGGCACCCCCAGCGCCTGTCTCAGCTTGCGGTTCGACACCACGTACGACTCCGTCAGCTTCGCCAGTCGCTCCGTGTTCAACGGCAGGTGCGCGTAATCCCCCAACCGCGCACACCAGCGGACAAATCCCGAGGCGCCGCTGATGAGAATTATTGACATGGACGCCACCCCTTTTCTACCGGCCAAGCAAATAGCGCAGCAGGGGCATATATGGGACATGTGCCACACGCGCAGTCATACGCTGTCGTCCCAGAATCATACTATTCGGATAGACCATAACCTGTTTCAACTCTTCCAGTCGAAGCTGCGTGGTCCACTTAATCTCGACCGGATGGAAGGTGTCACCCTGTAGATACGCGATATCCACTTCCCCTTTGGCACCCTTGAGGTAGTAGATCTTCCCAAACTTCCGGCTAAAATGCGCCACCGCCACGGTCTCGACCAGCGCGGGTGTGCTTTCCGCGTTCGTCATGCCTAGCATGGTTTCCACCGCATGAAAGATAAAGGGATCCTCAAAATAGAGCTTTTTCGCCTTTTTGGGCGCTGCGGACAACGTATGCTCTGCCAGGGCCTCCTGCACCCTTACGGCATGCATATCCTCGAGGATCGCCACATAGTCACTCACCGTCTTGTGATGTTCAATGGATAGCTCTTTGGCCAGTGAGATCCAGGAGATCTGGGAAGCGTAGGTTCGCAGCATGCCGCGCAAAACCTCCAGCAGATATTTCTCCTGTTTGTTGTGCTTCAGAATATCGCCACGCAGCCACTCCGCATAGGTCCGGTACGTAGCCGCCTCGATACGCCCGCCGCGCAGCAGGTCCGCGATCGCCGTTAGGTAGCCGCCATGCTGGAGATATTCATCAAACAGCGTTTCCAGTCGTGGCCACGCTTCCGCCAAGCCGGGCACATCGCGATGATCGTCCGCCTGCTGACAGGACGCCACCAAACCGCGCAACTCCGGCACCTTGAGCACCACACTCTCGGCAAATCCCAGCGGATGAAAAACAAAGTCCACCTGCGCCGCGCGCCCCCGTCGGCCAGCAAACCGCTTCATCGCCTCCCGCAAAATAGCACTATCGGAACCGGATACGAGCAGTGTGACGTGCTCCAAAATGCCGGCATCGGCCAGAAACTTAATCGCCTTATCCCAGTCTTTGATGTAACTGATCTCATCCACGACCATGACTTGCCAGCCGCTTTTCCCAGACAGCTCGGACATGATTTCGTGTCGCAGTTCGGTGTCATCGCGAATCAATTCGCCGGTCAGGAAGGAGACCTGCTCCGGCGGCAGTAGGTTTTCGCCCAACAGCTTGGCCAGGAACTGCTTAAGACAAGTCGTCTTACCCACCTGACGTCCGCCCGTGAGCATGAAGATGCCGGGTTCCAGGAAGGCCGGGGTGTTAACCAGATC
Source organism: uncultured Lentisphaerales bacterium (assembly GCA_964430835.1). GTDB lineage: Bacteria > Verrucomicrobiota > Kiritimatiellia > RFP12 > CAIWXQ01 > CAIWXQ01. The sequence goes on along the minus strand of CAYSHQ010000504.1, from coordinate 307 downwards.
CGAAACATACGTGAAAGGTTGTGCGGCCGCGCGCCGCAAGTGCGGATCCTCACGTAAGAACCGGGCTAGGGAGTCCCGGAACTGGTTATGAAGCTGGAATTCCTCTTTCATGGCGAGTCACGATACACCCTGTGACTAAATTTGGTCAATGCGTATTGTCTAAATTTGGTCATTCCGTGGCGTGACCAGCGGTTCGACTTTACGTATGACTCATAGTTGGGGTTGTTCGGAGATCTGCAAGCCCCGCCCGCACAAAGCGCGACCAAGGTCGCGCACTCCAAACCGGTCTCACAGGCTCTCTGCAACG
>CAYSHQ010000503.1:0-1883 GCA_964430835.1 uncultured Lentisphaerales bacterium | reverse complement strand
TTGCGGCTCAGGCGCAGGTTACTATAGGCAAAGGTCGTATAGCTCAGGCCGTAGCGCCCCATGGGCGACAACTATTCGGCATCCGCCGCGATCTGTCGGCAGGCCACCCGCAACGACAAGAAGGCGAACCGCACGAGGAAGTCACCCTTGGCGGGCGCGCTGGCGGTCGGCATCAGTGACAGCCCGTTCTGCACCAATTCCGCCGTCTGCGCATCGCCGTCGGCAGCGAGCAACTGGGCAAAATCCTGCCACTCCTCCCGCAGTTGGTCCAGGCGCTCCGGGGCGGACAACGCCGCTGCCATCCGCTCTGCGGCCGCCTGCACCAGGTCGTTGAAGCCATCCTGCGCCAGCGGTTTTGCCTTGAGCTGCCACCAGTGCTGCTTCACCCCTTTTTCCGCCTGCTGCACCTTCCCGGCCAATTCCATCATCACGGGCATCAGCTCATCCAGGGGGATCAGGGGCGGCTCCGGGTGCATTTCCAGGATCGCCAGCAGCGCGAGCTGCTGCGGGTCGGCCTTGCGTTTGCCGGGTTCCCGCACGTCCGTGAATTGTCTCACGGCCTTTTCCAGGACCTCCCACAGGGCCGGATCCACCACCGTCGTTTCGTCCTCGTCATCGTCCGCAGCAGCCCTGCCAGCCGCCACTTCCGGCCGTGACGGTGCCGGAGCGGCTGCGCGCGGGGTTGCCGCAGCGGCCGGCGACTTCGGTGCCGCGCCCTGCCCCGCCTGCCTGGGCTGTCCCGGCAGCATGGCGGCTAGCATGCGCTCGAACTCCCGCCGCTCTTCAAGCGGCAGCTCCTTGATCTTCTTCTGCATCCAGGGGATGAAGTTCGGATCATCCGGCGACGGCTCGTCCGTATCCAGCTCCGTCGTGGCGACGTCCGGTGCCGCCGCCAACGACGAATCTGCCGCGCCGCTCAACAGCAGACAACAGCGTTTATATTTCTTGCCGCTGCCGCACGGGCAGGCATCGTTCCGACCAGGAAGTGCAGAAGTGCTCATAGGGGGGGTATATCCTACGCCTACGCTCCGTCCGATGCAAACAGAACAAGCGACCGACCGATGATCTGCCCGGATCCTGGCGGCGGCCTCACGAATTTTCCAGGAAAAGTGGCCAACCAGTGTAAGATTTAGCCCAAAGTTGCATATACAAGTACAGGTACCCACCGTCAGACGCCCTAGGCAACGCCTTGGGCCGGAGATGCCAGCACATTCGAGCACATACGAAAGTGATTCCGCCTTGACACAATCCCCGCTACACCTGACACTTCGCACATTCAACCCAAGCAGGAGGCCTTATGGCAGAGAAAGAAAAGAAGGGCGCATCGTCGCAACTGGATGCAGTTATCTCTCACATTCGCAAGGAGTTCGGCGAGGCAGCTATCATGCGCCTGGGTGATGCGGAGGCGGCCAAGGACATCGCCGTCATCCCCACCGGCGCCTTCTCCCTCGATCTGGCACTGGGCGTCGGCGGCTTGCCGCGCGGCCGGGTCGTGGAAGTCTTCGGCCAGGAGTCCTCCGGCAAAACCACGCTGGCACTGCACATCATCGCCAACGCACAGAAAAACGGCGGCATGGCCGCGTTTGTCGATGCCGAACATGCTTTGGACCCCAATTACGCCGCCCGCCTGGGCGTGAAACTGGACGACCTGCTGGTCAGCCAGCCCAACTCCGGCGAAGAGGCGCTGACCATCACCGAGCAGTTGGTGAAGAGTGGCGCACTCGACGTGGTGGTGGTGGACTCCGTGGCCGCACTCGCGCCGCAGGCGGAACTGGACGGCAGCATGGGCGACTCGCATGTCGGCCTGCAGGCCCGCCTGATGTCCCAAGCCATGCGCAAGCTCACCAGCGCCATCTCGCAGACCAAGACCCTCTGCCTCTTCA
>CAYSHQ010000502.1:0-1904 GCA_964430835.1 uncultured Lentisphaerales bacterium | reverse complement strand
CCGGCCACGGAGGCCTGCAGCTGATCGCGCTTGTCCAGCTTGCCGCCAGGGTTGACAGAGCGCGCTGGAACATGCCATGCTGCTGCTGTGATCGAGCACGAAAGGACGCACAGATGATCAAGCCAGGCGGAACCTATGTTGTGATGGGACTCTTGAATACGGATTCCATTGCCTATGCCACCGGAACGTTGATTCAGGAAATGGGCGGAAAGGTTGTATATACCGCCCAGAATGAGCGGATGAAGAAGATCTTCTTTGACCGGGGGTGTCCGGAACTGACGCAGGAGCAGAAGGATGCCATGTGCATCAAATACTGCGACGTCACCATTGAGAATGAGGTTCGTAACCTCTTTCAGGATCTGGGCGAGGTCAGTGGCGTGGTGCATTCCATTGCCTATGCCAACCCGAAGACCTGTCTGGGGAATCACGTCTATACCAACGCCTTTGATGACATCAAGCAGGCGTTTGGCATCAGTTGCGCGTCGTTGGCTACGGTCTCCCAGTTCGCCCAGGAGCACATGCCTAAGGGTGGTTCGATCGTCACGCTTTCGTTCGCTTCGCAGGCGGCGTACCCCTTCTACAACTGGATGGGGGTCAACAAGGCCGCGCTAGAGGCGCTGGTGCGCGCACTGGCCCGGGAGTACGGGCGTGAGCATGTGCGGGTCAATGCCGTTTCCGCAGGGCCGCTGATGACCAAGGCCGCCAAGTCCATTCCGCACTTTGCCTGCTTGAACAGCACGTGGAAGAAGATGAGCCCCCTGCCGTGGGATCCGATCAAGGACAAGCAGGAAGTGGCCAATGCGGTGGTCTTTCTGCTGGGGGAATACTCCCGGAAGATCACGGGGCAGACGATCTATGTGGATGGCGGGGTCTCGGTGGTGGGCGGGGAGTTGCTGCCGCATGAGAAGCCCATCAAGAGCATGCCGGCCAAGCGGCGTGCGAGCCAGAAGGCCGCGGCCAGCGAATTGCCTTCCGCCGCACCGGCCCCGGACGCCTGACCGCCACGGGTAGCACAACGCAACGCGAGCCAGGGCGGCGGTTCCGCGCGCCCCGGCGCGCGTTGCGTTAGCCGGCGCTGCGCACGCGTCCGGCGCCGGCCGCTTTGGCGAGGGCTTCGAGTGTGTCCCAGCGCTGATAGACGACTTCGAGCTCAGCGCCGAGCGCCTCAACCCGCTGTGTGGCCTGCGCGATTTCCGTGCTCGGTTTCTTGAAGAAGGCGGGGTCGGCGAGGAGGGCGTGCAGGCGCGCCTGTTCGGCTTCGAGCGTTTCGATGTGCCCGGGCAGGGTTTCGAGCTCGCCCTTCTCTTTCATGGTCAGGCGGCGCTGCGGGAGTGCGCCGGAGGGCGGCGCGACGGAGCGGGTCGGGGCGGGGGTGGCGGCCGCGGGAGGCGGTTGACGCCGCGCCAGCCAATCGTCGTAGCCGCCTACATATTCGTTGATGTACCAGCCTTCGTCCGGCCCCAACCAGTTGGCGTGCTGATCCCGTTCGTATTTCTCGAATACCAGTACGCTGGTAACTACATCGTTGAGAAAGGCACGGTCATGGCTGACCAGCAGGACGGTGCCGGAATAGTTGGCCAGTTGTTCTTCCAGTAGATCCAGCGTGTCGAGATCGAGGTCATTAGTCGGTTCGTCGAGTACCAGTACGTTGGATGGTTCCGCAAAGAGACGGGCCAGCAGCAGGCGGTTGCGTTCGCCGCCGGAGAGCGAGCCGGCTGGCTGGCGCGCGCGCTCGGGGGGAAAGAGGAAGTCCTGCAGATAGCCGATGATATGCCGGCGGTCATTGCCGATCTGCACATATTCGCGCCCCGGGGCGATGTTGTCGGCCAGCGTCGCTTTGTCGTCGAGTTGGGCGCGGAGCTGGTCGGAATAGGCAATCTGCAGGTTGGTGCCATGCTTGATGA
>CAYSHQ010000501.1:0-1907 GCA_964430835.1 uncultured Lentisphaerales bacterium | reverse complement strand
GCTCAATTGGATAGAGCGTCAGCCTCCGAAGCTGAAGGTTATGAGTTCGATCCTCGTCAGGCGCGCCAGTCGAAAAGCCCATGGATCTCACACCTGACCCAGCGTGGGAAGCAAAGCACGAGGCGCAGCGGCAAGCGGTTAAGAGTCACCCGTTGGTGCGACTGGCCCATGACTACTGCAACTGCTCGACATACTCGCGCTTTTGAGCCGCCGGCAGCGCGGGATCCGCCTGGCCCTGCCGGGGGCACAGAATTTTCAGCGCCCGGGTTTTGATGTCATCCCCCCAGATGAGGCGGACGATCAGGCCTGACACCTGACACGTGGGATCTTCCGCCACGAAGCGCCGAAGAGCACGAAGAGGCGGAGCAACCGCGAATGAACGCGAATCGGCGCGAATGGGAATTGCCTACCGAAAAGGGCACTTTATCTTGATAGTGATGGGGCAGCCAGTAGCCTGCGGGAATTTATAGAGCTTCAGATGCAAATGGCGGGGAAGCTGCTAAATGGTGCCGTCCCCAGCAGCCGCAGTTTATTACTATTCTCATGAGATGGATGCATAACCCCCTCCCCTGTTCTCTGCCACAAGTGCCGCCTGCCGGCCTCGTGGTGAGCCAAGGCGCCCTTTTATGGTACCTGCGCAGTTACAATGCGGAAGGTATGTCGGCAACGGGGATAGCAAGGGCAACCCCAGAAGTCGGAGCTGCCCGAGGGGTTCTTACGGTTTTGACGGCGGATCATCTTGATACCGCAATGCGGGCAGGTCGGGGTTGTGTAGTCACCGGCCGTGACCGCATCGTAAAGGGTGGCTTGTTTCTCCGGCGGCAAGGCCGCGAGGCGTTCCAGGAGGCCGCGGCCGTCTATCAGGGTGTTATGAATCCAACGGGCAGTCCGCCGGCAGGGCGGTGGCCTCCCCCAGCGGCATCAACTTCTACGCCGCCAACGGGCGGTTCCTGGGCCGCGCGACGCCCGCCAGCAATCCAGCCTTGTACGGGCCGCTCGTGGTACTCAAGAAGGGGTGCGATTCTAGATAGTGGGAGGAGAAAGGTGAGATTCACCACGAAGCCAGCGCGCGGCTGCGCCGCGAGGAAACACTGAGGTAACTTTATCGGCAGATGCATCCCAAAGCATTCCTAATCTTAATCGTAATCGTAATCTGCTACCACGGAGAGGATTACGATTAAGATTACGATTACGATTATGAAGCAGGCAGTCGTGGCTACGACCTGAAGTTACAGTACACTTCCGATGGCCGGCTCCAAAAGTTCCGGCGCAAACTGCTGTATCTGCATCCCGGCATGTTGACAAGATTTCACCCTGAACGTGAACTTCTGCATGCGTGACGTGTTGCGGAATGCTTGCTTTTAAGCACCAACAAGTGGACATCCCGCGTCCACTTCTGCTATATTCTACTCACATGAGGGCAAAAGGTGCCAGTTCGGAAGAGTTTGTCGAGTCCCTGCAGGCGCGGGGTGTCTATACGTTCACCAAGGAGTTGGCTGCCCAGCAACTGGTGCGTCAGCCTGCCACGTTGATCAAACTGCTGCAACGCTTGCGGCGGCAGGGCCGGCTTTTGCAGGTGCGCAAAGGTTTCGATGTGATCGTTCCGGTTGAGTATCGGGCGGTGGGATGCATTCCGGCGGACTGGTTTATTGACCCGCTGATGAAGTTCATGGAGAGCCCCTACTATGTGGGCTTGCTCTCCGCCGCAGCCATTCACGGGGCCGCCCATCAAGCGGTGCAAGCCTACCAAGTGGTTGTGCCCGCGGCGCAGCGTTCCATACGCAAGGGGAAACTCCATATCCAATTCTTCCGTTTCGGGGCATTGCAGACCGCGATAACGGCCCCGATCAAAACCTGGACCGGCTTTGTGCCTGTCTCCACGCCCGAGTGGACCGCTCTTGACTTGG
>CAYSHQ010000500.1:1057-1912 GCA_964430835.1 uncultured Lentisphaerales bacterium | reverse complement strand
TGCGTGATGCTATGGGCCAGGCCGCACGCCACAGGGTTGAGCGCTATTTCGACAGCCAGCAAACGATTGCGCCTTTGCTGGCGCTCTTCGACCGGACTTGCGGGGAAAAGCCTGCCGGTTCCGCGCTGAATTTTGGACCAACCGGCGAGTAACGCGCCATGCATGATATTCTCTTCGTGCCACGGGCTTTTGGCTATAGCCGCAAGGTCAGGGTCATGGACTATCTGCCGTTTTTGGCGCAAGCGGGTGTATCGTATCAGGTTGTTCACCCGCCGACGCGCTTTATTCGCCAGGCGCATCAGTGGGTGCCTTTCATCTTCAGGGTCCTCGCGTGGGGACGGAAAAGCCGGGTCATCTTTGTGCAAAAAGATATTCTCTGGCCGACGTTATGGACTTACTTGCAGCGCTGCGGCTGTAAGATCGTTTACGATTTTGATGACGCCATTTTTGCCGCGCCAGAGTCCGGCAAGCGAGCGGTGTACTGCTTTTCGCTCGTGCCAAAATCCAGCGAGGTTCAGGTGGGTGAGATGATCCGTCGTGCCGATCTCACGATCGTGGCGAATGCCTATTTGGCGGAATTCGCAACGAAACATGGCGCGCGTGTCTGTGTGTTCCCGATGAGTGTGAAGCTGTCTGACTATCGGCCGAAACAGCATGGTCCGCGAGGTCCCGTGGTCGTTGGCTGGCATGGTTCCCCTTTTACCGTTCCGCATCTTGCCTTGGTTAAAGATGCCTTGCAGCAGATCGCGCGGCACTACGGCGCTGCGGTTGAATTTGTGTTCATGACCAACGGCGTCGTGCCGCAGCTGGACGTGCCTTTCCGGCAAATCCCGCTGACACAGGAAAATGAGATTG
>CAYSHQ010000500.1:0-1031 GCA_964430835.1 uncultured Lentisphaerales bacterium | reverse complement strand
TCGGAATTGTGCCGCTTCCGGAAAGCCCGTTTTCGCTCGGCAAGTGCAGCTATAAACTTATCCAGTATTTGGCAGCCGGGCAGCCGACGGTCAGCACGCGGCTGGGATTCAATGCGGAAGTCATCCGGGACGGGACGAACGGCTTCCTAGCCGGCGATACTCCGGAATGGTATGACAAGCTAAGTCGGCTGATTGAGGATGCGGGACTGCGGCAACGGTTCGGGGCGGAGGGCCGGAGAACAGCTTCACAAAAATTTGACATAGCCAGCAATGGGCAAGCCTGGGTGAAGTTGATCCGGGAATACCTGCCATCATGATGAATCATGTTGCTATCCTGACCTTGGTGCTCTTGACATTCCTGCTCTGCAGGCGGATGTCAGTTACTCATTGGTTGTTCGCCTGGGGGGTGGTGGCCCTGCCGATCTCTTACGACTTCAGTGTCTTGCACTTTGTAAGCGTCGAACAGTTTCGTGGCTGGACGCCGGGTGTGCTGCTACGGCTTAGCGATGTCTTTATGGGGTTGTTTCTCTTGTGTGACAGGGCGCGCGCCGGGGGGGGGCGTCTGAGCGAGTTGTTTGGCTTCCGGGCGTTTCAATGTCTGGTTGTGGCGGCGTGCGTGTCGGTGGTATTTGCTTCACACCGGAATTACGCGGTTGCGGCCACCGTCGAGATCGTCAAGGATTGCGTGTTATATGGCTACACTACGCTGCGGTTTCTGCGCGATGAGACTTCGCTTGATGCCCTGATGCGCCTGTTGTGGTTTTCTTTGCTCTTGCAGGGCGGGTTAGGGATCATTCAGTTTCTATGCCAGGATTATTACACAATCTTGCGTACCGGTAGCGCAGGCGGGTGGCGGACGTTTTTTGGCACTTTGATGCGCAGTGAAGGTACGTTGGGACAGCCCAATAGCTACGCCGGATATCTGGTGCCAGTCATGTTGGTGCTGTTAAGTGTAGCAGCTTTTGTCGAGGGGGGGATGCGGCGGTGGTATCAGGTGGGGCTGGCTGTGGGTGGGGTGGGGCTCCTGTGTT
>CAYSHQ010000499.1:0-1912 GCA_964430835.1 uncultured Lentisphaerales bacterium | reverse complement strand
CACCTGGGGGCGTTCCCGGCGAATGATGGCCGTCAGGGTGTCGAGCGTCAGCGGTTCAATATAAGTACGATCCGCAAAATTCGGATCCGTCATGATCGTCGCCGGGTTGCTGTTCACGAGGGTGACTTCGTACCCCTCTTCCCGCAAGGCCTTGCAGGCCTGGGTACCCGAATAGTCAAACTCACAAGCCTGCCCGATGACAATCGGTCCGGACCCGATCAGCAGAATTTTTTGGATATCGGTGCGCTTGGGCATGACGGCTCGATCCTTCCATGTTGCGGCGGGCCGCTTCACGCCCCGGTCACATACCGCAATCAAAGCGGTAGAATGCCGCAAAAGCAGTCGCAGGGAAAGCCTAAAAAAAAAGGTGCGGCCAACCGGTCTCCGTCCAGCCGCACCCTCACACGCGCTGTGCGCGCTTACACCAAGCCGCGCCGGATCATCTCTTCGGCGATCTGGACGGCATTCAAGGCCGCGCCCTTACGGATGTTGTCACCCACCGCAAAGAGCGCCAACCCGTTCTCCACACTCGGGTCTTCCCGGATCCGGCCCACCACGGTGTCGTCCGTATGCGCCAGCGGCAGAGGCATTGGATACTTGCCCGCCGCGAGATCGTCGCACACCTGCACGCCAGGCGACTTCGACAGGATCTCCCGGGCCCGTTCGGGCGACAGCGGCGCGGAGAATTCCGCATGGATCGCGATGGAGTGCGCGTAGAACACCGGCACGCGCACACACGTGGCGGCCACGCGCATCTCCGGCGCACCCAGAATCTTGCGGGTCTCGAAAAGCATCTTGGCTTCTTCGGTAGTAAAGCCCGGCATCTCCTTCTTCGCGCTGCCGATCTGCGGGATCAGGTTGAAGGCGATCTGGTGCGGGTACGCCTTGATTTCCATTGCGCCCCCCGAGGCCCAGGCGCGGGCTTGCTGCTCCAGTTCGTCAATCGCCGCACGACCGGTGCCGCTGACCGACTGATACGTGCAGGCGACAAAGCGCTTGAGCGGCACCACGCGGTGCAGCGGGGCCAGCCCCATCAACGTGATAATCGTGCTGCAGTTCGGGTTGGCAATGAACCCCTGGTGCTTCATCAGGGCCTCGCCGTTGATCTCAGGTACCACCAGCGGCACCCGGTCATCCATGCGATAATCATCCCCGTTGTCGATCACCACGCAACCGCGCTTGACCGCTTCCCAGCCGAACAGCTTGGACGCGCCCTTCGAGCCCTCCGTGCCGGCGAACAGGGCGAAATCGAGGCCGTCAAACGCCTCGGGCTTCGCCTCGCGCACCCGGAAGGTTTCGCCCGCGACGACCTCGTCGCGCTCCGAACGTGCCAGGATGCGAATCTCACTGGCCGGGAAGTTGCGTTGCCGCAACACCTTCACCATTTCGGTGCCCACCGCGCCAATACCCACCAGACCAACCCGATACTGCTTCATGGTATCCTAGTTTTCCGCTCACAGGTCACATCGGCAGGCGTCCCGTCACGCAACCTTCCGGACCATCCGGCAGCATCGGCGCGGCCTCCACCTGCCACGGACTGGAGATGGCCAGAACTGTACGGGAAATGCGCGGGCTTTGCAACAGATCAGCAGCCCCTTTTATCGCACCTTGATCAGCAGCACAAAGAGCAGCGGCGTGAGAAAGGCCTGGATCAGCACAAAGCGCATCAACACCTGCGCATTGCTCCATTTCATATTCTTGCGACAGTGATCATGCAGGGGAAAACGTACCGCATGCAAGGCCCGCACAATCGGATGCTGCGCGGCGTTCGCGCGCGGGGCATTCCTGTCCGGCGGCGTCACGTCGAACCCGACGCGCTTGAGCAGGCGCAGCAGGATCAGCTTCAGCAATCCGGTCCCGCCATTGACCAGCACCACAGGAGAGACCACGAAGATCAGGAAGGGGTTGCCGG
>CAYSHQ010000498.1:0-1914 GCA_964430835.1 uncultured Lentisphaerales bacterium | reverse complement strand
GTCGCAGATGGTGAGCGCAGTCGAACCGCTTGCCACGCCCGGGGATCGGTTCGCCCCCAGGGATGCCACCAGACGGGTACGCCGCGTCAAGCCGCGGCGGAGAGAGCGGCGGCAAGCGGTTCGACGGTGCTCACCGCCTGCGGCCGCCGCAGTCCAAACCTGCCTGACCGGCCGCTAGTAGGAATATCGGGACCGAAATCGCTATCGCTATCGGGGTCGAAAAGAGGGTGGGACTGGCAACTGGCGCGTGGCTGGCCACAAGCCCGTCCGTTTGCTTGTGCTTCTGAAGTCGGTCCCGATCCCGATTTCGATAGCGATTCCGCAGAGCGTAGCAGGCAGCGGTTTTGCCAGCACGCCGCACCCAGAAGACCGTGCGTGCTTGGCGCAACGCTCAAAAAAGGTTGTTTCCTTGAGGGCAGACCCCTCGAAGCACAATCAACCGGCCACTGGTGCGGCATCATGGTGTGCGACCACAAAGACGATCAGCGCCGTCAGCACATAGAGCAGCACCGTAATGATCATGCCCCGGTCGGTCAGCAGGACCTTCTCCGGCCGGCCGCCCTGCTCCTGGCGGTAGACCAGGTCCAGGTAGCGGAAAATACCGAAGACCACGAAGGGGATCGTCAGCCCCAATTGGCTGGTACCAAAGCGTTCCACGGTTTCGGGCGAGAGCGTATAGATCGCGTAGGAAACCATGGTAGAGGCGCCGGCCATGCCGATCAGCAGATCCAGCAGGCGCTCGTCGTAGCCGGCGAGCGCCTGGCGGTGCTGGTGCGCCTTACCCCCCTCCAACAGCCGCTTCTCATGGCGCCGCTTGCAGAGTCCCAGGAAGAGCGCCAGCAGGAACGTGCAGAGGAGCAGCCAGGGGGAGATGCGCACCGCAATCACCAGGGCACCTGCCACGGCGCGCAACACAAAGCCGACCGCAATCACGAAGACATCCAGCAGTGCCACCCGTTTCAGGAAGAACGTATAGGCGACCTGCAGCCCCACATACGCGGAGATCAACTCGGCGAACGGCACAGAGAGCCACCAGGCGCCCCCGAGCCCCAGCAGCAGCAAGACCCCCGCCATCGCCCACGCCATGCGGATGCCCACCTGACCGGCGGCAATGGGGCGCTTGCGCTTCACGGGATGGGCGCGATCCGCCGCCACGTCGCGGATGTCATTCATCAGGTAAATGGCACTGGACGCCGCACAGAAGAGCAGCGCCGCCGCCACGACGCGCCACGCCGCCAGCGGACTGGCCACTGCCGCATGCTGGCTGGGATCCCAGCAGGCAAAAAAGAAAGCCGCCAGGACGATTAGGTTCTTGATCCACTGACTGGGGCGCAACGCTTGTAACCAAGGCACCATGACGCTCGGTATCCCTTATCGTATCGGGTACGGCGGGCGCCGGGCAGGCACCGCACGCCCCCCGCCTTGCTAACGGCTAGCAGCCAGTTTCCGCGGCCGGCGCCGGAAGCCGTGCCGGGCCGCCAATTTCAACACCATGAAGATGGCCTCGCGCGCGATGGCCATGCTCATCTTCGAGTACCCCATGCGCCGGTCCTCAAAAACAATGGGCAGCTCCTGGAGCCGGAACCCCTTCATCCAGGCGTTATGGTTCATCTCGACCTGGAAGGAATAGCCGCTGGAGGTGACATGATCCAGGTCAATCGCCTCCAGTACGCGCCGGCGGAAGCACTTATAGCCGCCGGTCGGGTCACAAATCGGCAGGCCGGTAATCAACCGCACATAGGCGCTGGCGCCGGTGCTGAGCATCAGGCGGCTCAGCGGCCAGTTCATCACGCGGATGCCGCCGATGTAGCGCGAGCCGATGACGAGGTCGGCTGCGGCCGAGGCCTCGACCAGCCGCGGCAGATCGGCGGGGTTGTGCGAGAAGTCGGCGGCCATTTCGATGATCCGCTCGAA
>CAYSHQ010000497.1:0-1926 GCA_964430835.1 uncultured Lentisphaerales bacterium | reverse complement strand
ATGGTCGGCCGAGGCGTTGGTGATCACGGCATGTTCGGGTCTGAAGACCAGCAGCGAACGGTCGCTCTCATCCGCCTCAATGATGGCCCAATCACCGGCACCGCGGCGCACGGAGCCCACGCGCCCGTGCGCATCCCAGCCTGCCACGGCCGCGCCATTGATCACCACGGGGTCCAGCCCGCACTGTTCCAGCATCCAACCGGTCATGGCGGTGACGGTACTCTTACCGCACGTACCGGCCACGGCAATCAGCCGCCGGCCTGCCACCACCTGGGCCACTGCGGCCGCACGGTGAAGCACCGGCACGTTCAGCGCCTGGGCACGCGCCAGGTCCGCATTATCCTTTTCGATGGCGGTGCTGATAATCACGCCGGCCTGGCCGACGGTCACGCCGCTGCCATCCTGCGAATAGAGGGCCACGCCCTGGCCGCGTAGGCGTTGCAACGTATCCGTGGCATCCCCGGCATCCAGCAACCGGTCGGACCCGGAGACCTCGGCCCCCGCATCGAGCAACGCTTGCGCCACGGCGCTCATGCCAACGCCACCAATGCCCACCAGATGATAATGACCAGTCATATCGCAATCTTTCCTGATGCTTGGTTCCAGGTTCCCCGGGTTATCTCCACGGCCATGCTACGCGCACCGCGCACCGCGCCGGGTTTGTCGAGCGTCACGGTCACACCGACCACACCGGGAAATGCGAGGCAGGTGTCCGCAACCGCCTGCGCCAGCCGCTCGAGCAATTGATAACGGCTGCGGCTGACCATGGCGGTCACGCCATGGCAGACCGCGGCATAATCCACCGTATGGCGCAGGTCATCCGTCTGGCCGGCGCGGGACAGGTCGCAGAACAATGCCAGATTCAGTACCACCTTGCGACGGCGCGTCCGTTCCGCGGGAAGCGTGCCGACGATACACGCAACCACCAAGTCGCGAATGAGGATCTTGTCGATGGGCTTAGGCATCGTGGTCGGACTCCGCTACCAGGTGTTGGCCGCCATCCACATACAGAATTTGCCCGGTAATCGAGGGGTTTGACAACAGAAAGACGACGGCGGCGCCGATCTGGGCTGGCGTGCCGTGGTTGGCCAGCGGCGTAGCCCCCGCCGGCTCACGGGCGGTGGTCGCCGTCGCGGTGGGCGCCAATACCGCCCCTGGGGCTACGGCATTCACGGTGAGGGCCGGTGCCAGTTCCAGCGCTGCGGCCGTAGTAAAAGCGGCCAGCGCCTGCTTGCTGACGAGATAGGGTAGGCACCCCGTACACGGATGGGCAATGCGTTGATCCAGCAGATTGACGACGCCGGCCACAGGAGACGAAGCGCCGGACTGTACGGTGGCGACATGCTGGGCCAGCAAGCGCGTCAGCAGCATGGGGGCTAGCGCATTGACGCGCCACGCGGCGTCAAAGGCAGCGGCATCGCTGGCGGCCAGGGGTTGTCGTGTGAAGATCGCGGCATTGTTGACCAACCCATCCAGGCGTCCGGCCGCTGCCAGTGCTGCCTGAAACACGCGCTCGACGCCATCGGGGGTGTCCAGCGAGCCCTGCACCTGCCACGCGCGACCGCCCTGACGGCGAATGGCGGCCACCAGCGCTTCGCCCTCGGTGTGCGACGAGCGCGCATGCACCACCACGCCGGCGCCGGCCGCGGCCAGGGCCTCGACCATGGCCCGCCCGATGCGCACGGCACCGCCTGTCACCAGCACGGTCCGATGGTTCAGTTGTCCTGTCACAAACACGTCTCCTTCTGTCGTCCGTCAAGCAGAAGTGTCGCTGCATACCTGTCACGTGTCAAGGACGCGCGTCGTGTGAGCGGGTCACGACCTGCTCGAAGCTCGGCTAACACCGCCGCACAGTCGCCTAAAGCCGTCATCGCCCATCACACCCCGCACCGCATGGTCTTTTCCTGAAGACATGGTTCTGCGACC
>CAYSHQ010000496.1:0-1933 GCA_964430835.1 uncultured Lentisphaerales bacterium | reverse complement strand
CGCCAGCGCGTAGCGAACCAGCAGGTTCTTTACGACCGGCAAGGTGTTGGTGAGGTTCAATCCGATATTGCGCAATTTGGCCAGGGGGCCGCTGGCGGGGCCGAAAAGGTCGTGCAGGCTATCAGTGACCGTCTGCAAAGTCACTATTTCCTCCTTGCGCGCCCGCTCGTAGCCGCGCAGCAGCGCCAGGTCGCCGCAGTCCACATGAGCTGGTTTGTCGCAAAGCACGCTTGCCAGCACCCGCGCATCCTGGAAGCCCAGATTGATGCCATGGCCGGACAGCGGGTGGATGGTATGCGCCGCATCGCCGATCAGCGCCAGCCGCGGTGCCACCGAGCGCGGCGCGCGCATCAGGCGCAGCGGAAAGCCTGCCGGCGCAGTCATCAGTTGCAGCGCGCCCAGTCGCCCGCCGCCTGCCGCGGCCACGCGGGCGCACAGGGCGGCCGGATCGAGCGCCAGCAGTTCGCGTCCGCGCTCTTCCGGGGCAGACCAGACCATCGAGATGCGATTGCCCGGCAAGGGCAGCCAGGCCAGCACACCGTCGTCGCGGAACCATTGAAACGCCGTGCCCCGATGCGGCAGTTCGGTGGCGAAGTTGGCCACCACGCCCAACTGGTCGTAGGGGTCAAAGCGGACGTCGATGCCCGCCGCGGAGCGGGTCCAAGACTCGGCACCGTCCGCCGCCACGATCAGCCGCGCGACCAGCGTGCGGCCGTCGTCCAGCGTCAGTCGTGCCGCATCGGGCTCAAGCGCCAGCGTTTGCGGGCGGGCCGGGCAAAGCAGGCTCAGGTTGCCCTGGCGTTTTGCGGTTTCCCACAGTTCGCGCTGCATCAGCGACGATTCGAGAATCCAGGCCAGCTCCGACACGCCGCTGCCATAGGCCGTGAAATCCAGCCGGCCGCCGGCGTCGCCATGGATTTCCATGGCACGCACCGGCTCCATGCGCGTCGCGTCCATATGGCGCCAGGCGCCCAGGGCATCGAGAAAGCGCGCATTGGCCGGGCTGATCGCATAAACCCGCGAATCCCATCCCTCCGGGAAGCCGGGCGCCTTCCCTTCGACCAATGCCACCGACAAGGCCGAGCGGCGCAAAGCCGCTGCCAGGGCCAAACCGGCCAAGCCCCCCCCCACAATCACGACATCGAAGTCCATTGGCGAATTGTCGCCTACCGGGGCGCGCCTTGACAAGGCAAGCGTGCGCCGAGGATAATTCCGCCCCTTTGCACGGTGATGTAGCTCAGCTGGTTAGAGCGACGGATTCATAATCCGTAGGTCGAGGGTTCAAGTCCCCCCATCACCACCAGTATTCAAGCGGGTTCCAGCGGTTTCGCGGGAATCCGCTTTTCTACTATTCCGACCCGTCTTCTACAATTCCCGGCCTGCGCAGGGGTTCCACGCTCTCACCAAGGTGGGCGCGGACGTAGTGCTGTGTCATCGTGACGTGCTTGTGACCCAGTAGCTTCTGCGCGTGATCCATGCCCCCGGCGATGCTTGCCTCCGTGCCGGCCTTGGCGCGGATGTCGCGGAACTGGAAGGCCACGCCTGCCGCCTCGCGCGCCTTGTCAAAGCGTCCGCGTAGCTGCTGTTGCGTGACGGCGCTGCCGTCATCATTGGCGATCAGGAAGGCGGGTTCCCTAGCAGTCTCCCCGCGTTACCCACCGACGCCCCTACGCCAGCCAAGGGGCGCTTCAGGGCGTCCGTGGATAACGCTCGCCTTCGGGGAAGTATCGGGCCGCCAGCCGGTCTGCCAAAGATGGATTGACGGACAGGCCGGAAACCCGGATGATTCGCACCTATCAAAATGATAGGTCTGCCCGATGTCCAAATGGTCCAAGCAGCAGTACCAGCGGTTTATCCGCGAGACGGCCAAGGACTGTGCACGGGTGGTTTTCACGGCTCACGCCGAACAGCGGATTCGGCTACGGGGAATCTC
>CAYSHQ010000495.1:0-1943 GCA_964430835.1 uncultured Lentisphaerales bacterium | reverse complement strand
CCACGTCACCCTCGGGCAGGCCATTGTCGGGAAATTCCTAGCCGCCTGGGCTTTCATCCGTATCGCGCTCGCGCTCACCTTCCCGATTATCCCCACCACGATCTTCGTGCTGGGCGGCGATCTGGATCTGGGGGTGGCCCTGGCCGGTTACCTGGGTTCCTTCCTGCTGGCAGGCGCCTGCGTGGCCATCGGCACGCTGACATCGGCCATCACGCGCAGTCAGGTGATTGGCTTCGTGCTGGCGCTCTGCGTCTGCCTGGTCTTCAACCTTGCGGGCTTCGATCCGCTGGTGCGCCTCTTCTCCGGTTGGTTCCCGGCGCTGGCGGATCTCGTGTCGCAATGCAGCTTCCTGCGCCACTTTGAATCGCTGCGGCGTGGCGTCATTGACCTGACCGACCTGGCCTATTATGGCGGCGTCATCGCGCTGGCGCTCACCACTACCCACGTTGTGTTGAACAGCCGCAAGGCGGCCTAACCCACCCCATCTGGAGTTCTCCCACATGAAAACCAACCACGCAATCGCCAGCAAAATCAGCACCGGTATCGCCGGCATCGCGCTGCTGGCCGTCATTGTTATTGCCGCTACGTTCATCCTCTCGAACGCACGCCTGCGCCTGGACCTGACCAGCGACCGGCAATACTCCCTGTCGGACGGCACCCGCAAGATCCTCGAGCAGCTCGATCGCGAGGTCGTCCTGAAATACTACTTCAGCAGTTCTGCTGACATCCCGATGGACATGAAAAACTATGCCCGGCATGTCGAAGACCTGCTGCAGGAATACCGCCTGGCCGGGCGTGGCCGCATCATCCTCGAGCGCTACACCCCCACTGCCGACTCGGATGCCGAGGAATGGGCCCAGAACGAGGGGCTCGAGCCGCAGACCGTCAACCCCTTTGCGCCGCCGGCTTATTTCGGTCTGGTGGCCAAGTGCGGCAGTGCGCAGCAGTGCATTCCGTCGCTCTCCGGCATCGACGATGCCCGGCTGGAATACACGCTCACGCGCCTCATCAGCCGGGTGCTCTACCCCCAGAAGCCCGTGATCGGCGTACTGAGTTCGCTCCCCATGCTGGGCGCCCCGATGAACCAGATGGCGATGATGATGCAACAACCCCGCGACGAAGGGTGGATGGTCTGCAAGATGTTGAAGGAAGACTACGAATTGCGCACCGTCGCGCCGGAAGCCGCGCGGATCGATGCCGACATCACCGTACTGCTGGTGATGCACCCGAAGGAGTTGAGTGACAAAACGCTCTTTGCCATTGACCAGTTCGTACTGCGCGGTGGCCGCCTCATCGCCTGTGTGGATCCGTTGAGCAGCGTGGATGCCCGCAGCGGCGGCAACCCCATGATGCGCATGATGGGCGGCACAGCCCCCTCCACCCTGGGCAAACTCTTCGACGCCTGGGGGGTCGGCTTCGACCCCACCAAGGTCATCGCCGATCTGGGCGCCGTCACCACGCTCTCCAGCCAGGGACGCGTCGTGGAGAGTCCGACCTTCCTCTGGATCAAACCAGACCGGATGAACCGCAACGACCTGCTCGTCGCGCCGCTGAGCCAGCTCATGCTGCCGTTTGCCGGCTCGCTGACCGACCGCACGGGTGGCGGCAAACTGGCGTTCACGCCGTTGCTCTTCTCCTCCGAGAAAGACTCCGGCCTGATTGAAGCCACCGGTGCACAGTTCGCTTCGGTCGCCTCGATCCGCACGCAGTTCCGCCCCGACAACCAACGGCACGTGCTGGCGGCGCGCCTGAAGGGCACCTTCCAGACCGCCTTCCCGCAAGGGGTAGACAACACCAGCTCCAACAGCGCGGCCAATCAACTGATCAATGGCAACAGCGCCGTACTGATCATCGCCGACACCGATTTCCTGGCTGATGAGAACTGCATACGTGCCGTTTCCATGGGGTTTGGGATGCAATCCTATCAGCCCCTCAACGACAAC
>CAYSHQ010000494.1:0-1951 GCA_964430835.1 uncultured Lentisphaerales bacterium | reverse complement strand
CACGCACTCCGCCTGCTCCCTCAGCCGCCTCACCGCGATCTTGACGCAGCCATGCCTAAGAGCGGCCATTCTCATAATTAGAATTGCTGGCCCCTGGCATCGCACTCTTGACGCCTCGATCCTGAAGCTTTATCGTGCGCCATACAAATGGCAGGCGTTATTCGGCGGCTTTAGAAACGGGAGCGTTGGCCGGGTGACCAGGATCAGTGAGCGGTGGGAAAAAAAAGGGGTGGTTATGAGCGCGAGAATGCTGGCGGTTGGGTTGGCACTGGGTAGCGTGTGGTTGGTGGGGTGTACCTCGGTGCACACCCAAATGCTTACACCTACGGACAACCGGGGCATCGTCTACTATTTGCCCAAGGGGGTCACGACCGTGACCGTCGTAGAGGTGAAACGGCCCGACAAGACGGTCGGCCAGGCGCTGCGCCTCGGCGAGACCACGTATCTGCCGGATACCAATCAAGCCTATTGCCTTAATCACAAACCGAGCGTCTGGGCGGACGACGACATCAAGATCACGCTCTCGCCCGAGGGGCTCTTGAGCCGTGTCGATGTCACGACGCAGGATCGCACGGCGGACGTGGTGGTCCAGATTGCCAAAGCCGCCGCCGCCCTGGCACCCGGGGCCGTGGGCGAAGAAACGGTGCTCTACTCCGTCGCCCTCGATTTGACCGACCGCCAAGCCTTGGACGCGTTCAACGCAGTGCTCGCGAAGCAATATACCGGACTGAAACTCGCGGTAGACGCCGGGGCCCTGGCGGTGGCGTCGCCTGCGCCACCACAGTCACTCGCCGGTGTGTACTATCGCCCGGTCAGCCCGGTTAAGGTCACGCTGACTCAGGATCGTCAAGTGACGGAGCAGATTCTGCTGCTGCCCAATCAGGGGGCGCTGATCACGTTGCCGATTACGCGCAACGCCTTCGTCAAGAAAGTCACCAAGATCGAATTTGAGCACGGGCTGCTGAAGAAAGTCACGCTCAACAAGCCCAGCGAGGTGCGGGGGGCGGTCTCGCTGCCGATCGAGATTGGCAAAGCGATCGTCTCGATTCCGGCGGAGCTCATACAACTCAAGATCAACCGCTCGGACAAAGAGGAGGCACTGCTGGCCGCCGAGAAGCGCCGGCTCGCGGCCGAGGAGCAGTTGCAGGCGCTGCGCCGGGAGTACCAGCAGGCGCGCGACAACCCCCTGGAGTAGCCGCGCCATGCCAGACGGCGTCTACCAGTCCAGGGAGCAAGTCAAGAAGCGGCTGGGTCCCTTGTTGCTACCCTTCTGGTCCGGGCAGCGCAAATATGCGGGGTTTGGCGATACGTACTACTACCTGCCGACGCCGGCCGAGGTCGTGGCGTTCGTAGCCGATCACCCGATTGCGGCGGCGCAAGTCGCCAGCCAAGCCTTTGACTGCGATGATTACGCCTTTGTGCTCAAAGGGAGTGTTTGCCTTTACGTGCGCGACACCCAGGCGATCAGCGCCTCGATGTGTCTTGGTATTGCTTGGGGACGCTTCGCGTGGAAGCCTGAGTTTCATGCCTGCAATTGGGTGCTCGACGCGGATGGTGCCTTCCAATGGCTTGAACCGCAGAACAAGCTCTTCTATGACATCGGGCAGTGTGCCGGCGACTTGGAACTGGTGCTGGTGTGACTGAGCATGCGGCCAAGCGTGTGCCGCCAGCGGCACAAGGCCGCTGGGCGAGGGGTCAGGGTTCAGGGTTCAGTCGGCCGCTGGCGCGGGGCTACTGGCTGCGGCATACGCCAAGCACTGGATAGCCGAAGAACGCGGCGTGATCGTTGCTATGTCCGATTTTATTCGTTGATTGCGCTCTGTTTTGGGTAGGGCGGGGCCGCCGGGCCCGCCGCCGCCGCAGGAATGTGACGGGAAGGGGAGCGATGCGCCTGTTGGAACCGCGAATGAACGCGAATGGACGCGAATGAAGCAGGCCTTCCGGCCGGTAG
>CAYSHQ010000493.1:0-1970 GCA_964430835.1 uncultured Lentisphaerales bacterium | reverse complement strand
CCAGCAGGCCGGGGTTGAGGAAGTCGAAGAGCGACCAGAGGTCGCTGAGGCGGTTTTCCACCGGTGTGCCGGTCATGGCAATCCGGCGCGCGGCGCGCAATTTTTTGATGGCGCGCGCCTGACGTGTGTTGGGATTCTTAATGGCCTGGGCCTCGTCCAGCACGACCACCCGCCATGACTGCTCGGTCAGCCAGGGGAGGCGCACCACCATGGCGTAGGTGGTGATGATCAGGTCGGTGGTCTGGAAGGTCTGCTTGTCCGGCGGTGTGGCGCGCCCGTCCTCGTGAGCGGAGGCATGCAGAATCACGACGCGCAGCGTCGGGTAGAAGCGCGCGATTTCGGCTTGCCAGTTGGCGAGCAGCGAAGCGGGGATTACCAGCAAGGCGGGTGCTTCGCCGGCGGCGCGTGGCTGGGTGTTTAACAGGGCCAGCAACTGCACGGTTTTGCCCAGCCCCATGTCATCGGCCAGGCAGGCGCCGAACCCGAGTTGCCAAAGAAAGGCCAGCCAGTTCAACCCTTGTTGCTGATAGGGGCGCAGCTGCGCGCGAAAATCGCGCGTGGGTGAAACCGTGGCGCAGGCCACCGGCTCCGAGAGGCGGCGCATGGTTTCCGCCAGCCACTGCCCGGCGGTGATCTCGGGCGCCGTATCCTCGTGGCCAGGGGTGCCGTCCATCCCCGGGGGTTGTTGTTGCAGACGCAGCGCTTCGCGTATCGACAGCCCCGCTGCGACTTGCTCCTGCAGTCGATCATAGGCTTCCAAGGTGCGCCGCAAGCGGTCCGCGTCTACGGCTACCCAGCGGTTTTTGATGAGTGCCAAACCTGCGCTGGCGTCCAGCAACTGGCGCGCCTCCTCGGCGGTAATCGGCACGCCGTCGATGGTTAAGGCCGGGCAGCACTGGAGGATGGCGTCCAAGCCAACCCCCGCAGGCTTATCGGTGCCCACGGCGAGCGAGACCTGCACGCCACGCGCTGCGGCTTTCCACCAGTCGGGGATGCGGCAGAGGATGCCACTGGCGTCATAGAGGGGGATCTCCCGCAGAAAGGCAAAGGCCTCGGCGGGCTGCCAGGCCAGCGGATGAAACAGTTCGCCGCTGTCGAGCAGCATGCGCATCAGCGCGCTCGTGGCGGCGGCCCGGTGGACCGTGCCCAGCAGATGCAGCAGCGCTTTTGGGTCAGCCGCAAATTCGCTCAGGGCATGTTGCAGCGGGATGTGGCGTACGCGGCCGGTGGCGGGATCGGTTTGCGAGTAGGTGGCCAGAAAGGCAAATGGCGCAGCACTGCCGCGGCGGTTCTCTACCAGGTGAAAATAGACGCGACCGGCCAGTTGGAGCTCCGGATTCAACTTCCGCAGGAAGGCCGCCACGGAGCCGGGGTGCGCGGCCAGCTCGGCGCGCGTGGCGCCCACCAGTTGGTCCCACAGCGCGGTCAGCGTATCGGCAGCGACATACTCGCCTCCGTCCATGGGTGGCACGGCGGCGCAGGCGGTGGCCAGCGCTTCCGTTGGGACCGGGCAGGCCAGCGTCGTGCGTAGCGTTTCGATCTCTGGGGTGTGTCGCACCCAGTCGGCAAAGTGGCCTAGGAAATCCCGCAGAAATTGTAGGCTGGGGGCCAGTGCCAGCGAGCGGTCGGCGAAAGCCAGACGCACCAGCCAGGCGTCCGCACCATCGGCGGCGAGTGCTTCCTGGAATTGCAGGGAGCGCGTCTCGGTGGCGTCATCCGTTGTACGCCACTCCCGGCTCCAGCTGCCGTCCGGCGCACAAACGGCGACCAGTTCGCGCGGGGCGGTGGGGGTGTCGGACGGGTCGCGCGTGGTGCTGGCGGGGCCGGCGAGCGGATCGGCGGATTTCGCAATCGTTTTCATAGTGGCAGCCGCCGAGTATAGCAAAGGCGGCAGGCTGGGTGAGGCAGAATCATAGTTGAACCCAAACCGCTTCGCGGAGTGAATGCCTCCGATACGAAGCGGTCTTCTT
>CAYSHQ010000492.1:1506-1976 GCA_964430835.1 uncultured Lentisphaerales bacterium | reverse complement strand
TGCGCTTGATCCACCAACCCGGATGCTGTCCCGGAGCGAAGGTCAGCGTCCGCAACGCCCGCCGCGCAAACGTGCCGGGACCGGAGACAGA
Source organism: uncultured Lentisphaerales bacterium (assembly GCA_964430835.1). Classification (GTDB taxonomy): domain Bacteria; phylum Verrucomicrobiota; class Kiritimatiellia; order RFP12; family CAIWXQ01; genus CAIWXQ01. The sequence continues at coordinate 1,885 of CAYSHQ010000492.1, read as the reverse complement.
CTCGCGCCGGCCGAGGGTCGTCCGCCGCAGCGAGTAGCCGGTTTCACCCGCGCACAAGGCGACGTGGTCAACCGCCTGGGCATGGAACCGCTCAACGGCCGCACGCACCCGCTGAGGATCGCCAGCCACTATCCGTCCGATGGGATAGGTAAAAGACATAAGATTTTAACCTCTTCGGGGTCCGTAACAGAGAGAAGTAAATAATCATAGCCCAAAAGCACCCGGGGTAAAAGTGCATATTCTCCCGATGCGCACCTTTGCCTGTCGCGCTGTCGCACCTTTGCCTTGACGCCACAGGGGCTATGCGCTATTTTAACGGCGCTTTCTGCGGAGGGGTGGCAGAGCCTGGTTGAATGCACATGACTCGAAATCATGCGTG
>CAYSHQ010000492.1:0-1456 GCA_964430835.1 uncultured Lentisphaerales bacterium | reverse complement strand
TCCGCCACTTTAAACTGTTCACTATTCTGAAGCGTTTGTCTAACCGATTATTGCCCGATTACCATTGCACTTGCCCACGCCTGATGAAGTCAGTATCATTACTCTCAGCTTGGCGTAGCACCGCAACGGTTTGCTCCTTTATCGCCAAGATGTAGGGAGATCCTCATGTTCGGTATTGGCACACAGGAACTGATCGTCATTTTCCTAATCGTCCTGCTGTTGTTCGGCGGCAGGAAGATTCCGGAGATCGCCCGCGCCTTAGGCAAAGCCATGCGCGAGTTCCGTAACGCTCGCAACGACATCACGAGCAGTATCGAGGAGCCGTCAGGCAAAACGAAACACGACAAGGACGCGCCGTGATGCCGGCCTAGTGCGCCTCAGGATCATGGAACACGCCAACCGGAGCCACCGCATACGGTTGGGCCGGTTTTCCCGGCACATGGATGGCCTGAGCAGGACAGTACCCGATGCAGCGCTGACATGACTCGCAGGTGTCGGCCCACACCGGACCGTTTTCCATGCGGATGGCGCCCGCCGGACATAGCTTCGCGCACAAGCCGCAGCGGGTGCAGCGCGTCCGGTCGACGGCCAGCGGAAACATCCGCTTGAAGAGCCGCCACGGCCGGGACGTGCGCGAGAGCGCGACCAAAGCCGACGACCACAGCCCATAGCCGGTCGGCCACCGCGCCTGCCCGGCGAGAAGCGCCCGACCAAAATCGGCGGCCTTTTCGCGCATGCGTGCGACGCGGCGCGCGTTTGCCGCCACCGGGATCGTCTTGTTGCCATAGTTTCCCGGCATCACACAGCATAACGCGCCGAGGGTGCGGTAGCCTCTGGCGCGCAGAAAGCGCCCCAGCGGCCCCGACAGGCCGCCCGACGCACCTCCCATGGTCGCGATCAGAGCCACGCCGCGCCCCTCGCCCGGCGGCAGGGCCTCCAGAAAACGCCAGACGGTCGGGTACGACGAGAAGCACGCCACCGGGAATGCCAGCCCCAGCGTTTCATCGGGCGTGAGCGTCAGCGGGGAAACAACCGTCTCCAGGCGCCGCAGCGTCACGGCGACGCCGCCCGCACGCAGCGCATCGGCCAGCGCCTGCGCCGCCAGCCAGGTATTGCCTGTGCCAGAGAACCAAACCAGCGTCATCGTTTTCATGACTCCTCCTTCAAACGTGCGAAAATTGGCGCCAGCCGCGGGTCGTCGCACCGCGCCAGCACGAGCCGCTCGCGGTATTCCAGCACGCGGCGCGTGCGCGCCAGCCGCCGCGACTCGGCATAGCGGAACTGACCGCAAAACCACGACACCTGCACCATCACGAAATCACAGAAGGTGGCGACCTGGCGGTAGTCGACCGGCACCCCCGCCTCCAGCGCCGCAAGCACCGGTTCGGAGACGCCGCCCTCCAGCCGCATATTCCAGGCGATCTCAGGGTTGTTCTCAAACTGGTTCTGCGCGACA